>JBAWAM010000724.1:0-6086 GCA_049589315.1 Myxococcaceae bacterium | reverse complement strand
TCCCGCCCCCGGCGCGCATGCGACGCAGCCGAACGCGGCGCTCCTTTCGGCGACCGAGCTCCTGAAGAGAGCGGCCGTTCCCCCTCCGCGCGCAGGCGGGGTCGTGGCGTCGCGCTTCGGCATCAGCATCGTCGCGGGGCAGGCGAAGGGTCAGCGCTTCAGACTGGGTGGCGCGGGCTGCATGGTGGGTCGCGCGAAAGGCGCGATCCTCTTCCCGGACGACGTGCACGTGTCCCCGCACCACGGGACGTTCCTGCTGAAGGAGGGAAAGCTCTTCATCCGGGATGAAGCGAGCCTCTCCGGCATCTTCGTCACCACGAACCAGGACACGATTCACGCGGGCGCATGCTTCGCGGCGGGGCGGAGATTGTTCCGCTTCACCGGCGCGCTTTCGGCGGGGGAGCAGCCCGTCCCCGGGCGGCCCATCGCATACGGTGCGCCGGTTCCGCCCGGGCACACGCTCTATGGTCTCGAAGAGATCCTGGTCGGAGGCCGGGGCGGCCGGGTGGTGGTGAGCGCCGGACCGCTGCTGTCCGTCGGCCAGCAGCAGTGCGATCTCTCGTATCCCGGAGACGACGGACTGGCGATGCGCCACTGCGAGCTGAACCCCTCCGGCGATCAGGCCGTCCTGCGGGACCTGTCGGGCGGACTGGGGACGTGGGTGCGGATTCCTCCAGGTGTGGAGCGGCCGCTCGTCCCGGGCGATCGGGTGCGGATAGGGGCTCACGTGCTCAGGGTGGAGGCCATCGCTTGACGGCGGGTTGGCAGCTGGCAGTTCGCAGTTAGCAGGTGGGTGCGCAGGGCTGTCGACTCGTCTCACCGCTCCGTCAGCCGCTCCTCGATGTACGTCCGCGCCCGGCTGTCCGGCTTGTCCCGGAGGTGACGGTCCCACCAGCCGCGCGCAGCCTCGCGTTCGTCTCGCTGGTAGTTCACCTCGCCGAGCTTGAGCGAATACTCCGGGTCCGGGTCCTTCTCGAAGGCCTCCTGGTAGCGCCTCGTCGCGAGGTCCAGTCGGTTGATCGACCTGGCCTGATCTCCCTCGAGCGCGAGGCGCCGGGCCACTTCTGGCTCTCGGCTGCTGGCCGCAGGCTCCTGCGCGTACAGAGGCACGTCAGCGACGACGGGCTCGGCCGGCGCCGCCTGGGCCGGATCGACGACGGGCTTCGGCGCGTCGACGTAGCTCTCCGGATCGACCGACGGCGTGGCGTACACGGTGTACAGGTACCAGCCGACGAGCCCCACCGAGAGGGTCACCAGGAGCACCGTGAGGACCTTGAAGGCGAGCAGACTCCCCTCGCCCCCGGTCCGGCTCGGCACGATGCGTGGCGCGCCGGGCCGGGTCGGCACGGGGCGGAGCGGTACCGGCCGGGGCCCGGAGACCGAAGCCGTCACGTCGGGTGGGTCGGCCCGGACGGTCTTCTCCGCGCTCGACCCCCACGGCGGCTCGGGTGGATTCACCCGGGTCTCGGCCTGGTCGGCCGGGGTCGACATCCGCGGCAGCGGCCCCAGCACCGGTGGCGAGGAGGGCGGCCTGCGCGCCGTCCCCCGACGTTCCTTGTCCAGCGCGAACAGCTCGTCCCGGAACTCCTCGGCAGCCTGGGGGCGGTCGTTGGGATCCTTGGCGAGCGCCTTCATGATCAACCGCTCCAGCGGCGGCGAGATGCGCGCTTCGGGACGGCGCTTGCTCGGAGGTGGCGGCTCCACGGTGAGATGCTTGGTGGCGTAGCCCACCGCCGAGTCCGACTCGAACGGCAGCAGGCCGGTCGTGAGCTGGTACAGGATCACCCCGACGGCGTAGAGGTCGGACCGCGCGTCCAACATCCCGCCCCGCGCCTGCTCCGGAGACATGTACTCCGGCGTGCCGCAGACGAAACCGGCGCGGGTCAGCGCAGGGCCCTCGTCACCCGTCGAGTCCTGGATCTTGGCGATCCCGAAGTCGAGCACCTTCACGAAGTCGGGCTCGCCGCGGCGCTGCTCCACCATGATGTTCTCGGGCTTGAGATCCCGGTGGATCACGCCGGCCCCGTGCGCATCCGAGAGCGCCGAGAGCACCTGCCCCACGATCCGCACCACCCGCGATTCGGGGAGCGGCCACTCCCGCGAGAGGATCTGATGGAGGTCCTTCCCCTGGACGTACTCCATCGCGATGTACAGCGCCGCGTCCTCCGCCTGGCCGAAGTCGAGGATGCTGATCGAGTTCGGATGGTTCAGACGACTGGCGGCCTTCGCCTCGCGCTGGAAGCGCGCCACGGTCCGCTCG
Source organism: Myxococcaceae bacterium (assembly GCA_049589315.1). Taxonomy (GTDB): domain Bacteria; phylum Myxococcota; class Myxococcia; order Myxococcales; family Myxococcaceae; genus JBAWAM01. Next base: position 3,826 of record JBAWAM010000724.1, on the reverse strand, counting down.
TCGGAGAGCAGCGACTGGCGCAGGACCTTCAGGACGACGGGCTTGTCCAGCACGAGCTGACGGGCGCGGTACACCTTCCCCATCCCACCTTCGCCGATCAGTTCCTCCACCCGGTACTTCTTGTCGACGATGCGGCCGACATAGTCCTCCCCGTCGACGACACGCACGATGGACGTGCCGCACGCCGGGCAGAACTTCGAAATGTCGCCGGCGTCAGCGCCGCAGGAGGGGCAAACCAAGGGATTGGACGTCCGGACGGGCGGTTGGAGAACGAGTGGACTTCACCACGTTGCAGGGGGCGCCCGCAAGGACGTCACTCGTCGAGGTCGTGGCGAAGCGCTCGCGTTCGATCCAGCCCTGAGAGAGAATGCCGGCGATGAATAGAACCCGACCGGGACCAGGCTGTGCCGGAGCTGCGGCGCGCCCATGAGCCAGGGAACCTTCGTCAAGGGAGCCGCCTCGTCGCAGCCCCGACCGCGGGTGACGCTCCGGATCGTCCGCGCGGACGGCGGCCCCGAGGCGCAGATTCCCATGCACGCCGACCAGCTCCTGTGCGGACGTCGAGCGGACGTCCAGATCGCAGATGATCCGTTCGTCGCGGACCAGCAGGCGCGCTTCTTCTTCAACTCGGGTCACCTCGCTGCCGAGGACCTTGCCGGTGGAAATGGGGTGTTCGTCCGGCTCCGGCAGGAGCACGAGCTCCCGGCGGGGGCGGAGGTCCGGCTCGGCCGCCAGCGGCTGGTCGTCGAAGCCATCCCCGCGGCAACACCTGGTCCTGGCGGCACCGTTCAGTGGGGCTCGCCGGATCCAGGTCTTCGCTTCCGGATGGTCCAGCTCCTCGAAGGGCACCGTCGCGGCGCCGCCTGGCCGCTGAAGGACGGCGAGAACACCCTCGGGCGCGAGGTGGGGGACATCACCTTCCCCACCGACGGCTTCGTGTCGGGCCGGCACGCGGTGCTGACCGTCCACGGCAACAGGCTGCTGATACGAGACCTCGGCTCCTCGAACGGCTCGTTCATCCGCCTGGCGGGCCCGACCTTCGTCGAGGACGGAGATCAGTTCCTGATCGGCCGACAACTCGTGCGGGTCGACGTGAAGTCGGTAGCCTGACCACCGGCAGGTGTGAAAACGGGAATCGGGTGGCCCGCGAGGGGCACACCCGATCTCACCTCGTCACTGCGGCGAACCCGTACTGGACTCAGCCGTAGGACTTCTCCTTCTTCTCCTGCTCTTCCTTGCAGCGGATGCAGAGGGTCGTCACCGGGCGAGCCTCGAGCCGCTTGGGGGAGATTTCCTCCTCGCAGCGCTCGCACATGCCGAAGGTGCCGTCCTCGACCCGGGCGAGCGCCTTCTCAATCTTCTTGAGCAAAAACTTCTCGCGGTCCCGGAGTCGGAACACCATGGACTGGGCGTATTCGGAAGAGGCGAGGTCAATCTCGTCCGGGAGGTCGTCCGTGTCGAAGTTCGACTCCTCCATCAAGGTCTTCTTTGCGCTCTCCAGAAGCGCTGCCTTGCTGTCCTCCAGCATCTTCTTGAAACGCTTGAGATCTTTCTGGTTCAAGACCTTTGCTCCCGGCCAAAGATGTGATGGGTGGAAAAAATGCAGTCCACAAAATGGCCGCGTAGCTTATTCACGAGGACCCCAGTGTCAAGCAAGCCCGACCTGAGTGACGGCCGGCCGGCAGCCCGATGAGCGAGACAACCCGATTCGACCGCGAGTTCCTGAGAAACGCCCTGACCCTCGCCGGACGCGGCGAGGTTGAACACTTTCTTTACATCTCCGACGTTCCGATTGCTCCTGAAGATCTGCGTGGCCGGAAGTGCCGGAAGAAGCTCGTCTACGCAGTGACCATGCCGAAATTGGCCCAGGAGCTCATCGCGCGGAAGGAGAAGGCGCTGGTGATTCCCGCCTACGACTACTCCCGGGTCGAGCGGGTGAAGGTGGCCCTGGTATCGGCCCTCACCCAGGGAGCGTTCAAGGAAGGCGACCTGGTGCTGTGCATGACCGGCAAGCTCGGCCGCTCGGCGGATACCCTCATGCAGATGCGCATCGGCGGGTCGCTGGACGATCGCCTGGCCATCGAAGGGGTCAAGCTGGGCGACCAGTTCAACAGCCAGGTCGTCGACGCGCTGATTCAGCTCACCCTCCAGATTGGCCAGGAGGGCTTCGAAGGCCACCCCATCGGGACCATCATCACCGTAGGCGATCATACGAATGTGCTCGAGAAGAGCCGGCAGATGACCATCAACCCGTTCCAGGGCCTGTCGGAGGCCGAGCGCAACGTGCTCGACCCCAAGATCCGCGACGCGATCAAGAATTTCTCGGTGCTCGACGGCGCCTTCGTCATCCGCGAAGACGGCGTGGTGTTGTCGGCCGGCCGCTATCTCTCACCTCCGACCGACGAGCTGAAGATCCCGCTCGGCCTCGGTGCTCGCCACGCTTCGGCGGCGGGGATCACCGCGTCGACGAAGTGCATTGCGCTGGTGGTCAGCCAGACCTCCGGCGCCGTGCGCCTGTTCAAGGAGGGGAACATCGTCCTCGAGCTGCACCAGACCGCACGCCGCAACTGAGACGCTCAGTGAGCGCCGCCGGGCCCGTGCGCGTGACCGTGGGAGAGCTCTTCCTGGGTGGCCTGGCGCACCGACGTGACCTTCACGTCGAAGTGCAGGGTCTTGCCCGCAAGTGGGTGGTTCACGTCGATGGTGACCTGCTCGCCCTGCACGTCGCGGACGGTCACCGGGACCTGGCTGCCATCCGGCGCTCGCGCGGCGAACTGCGTCCCCGGCTGGATCTCCGCATTCGGGGGAAAGGCCGTGCGCGGGACGGCCTGCACGCCGGCCGGATCATGGTTCCCGTAGCCCTCCGCCGGAGACACCACGACCTGCTTCGAGTCGCCCAGGCCCATGCCTTCGAGCTCGCGCTCCAGGCCGGGAACAATCTGCCCTTGACCGTGCAGATAGCTCAGCGGCTGCTCCCCGCTCTCGTCGATCACCTTTCCGTCCCCGAGATGGAGCCGGTATTCCAGCCCGACCACGCTGCCCTTGCCGACCTTCATTGCGGAGTTCCTTTCCCTGAACGCCACATCCTTGTGCATTCCCGGAGGGGTTGAACATCCTTTTCCGCGAAGGGTCGGGTACTTCGCCCCGTCACGCCGGACGGACCGACGGCTTGAGCGCAGCGAGCACACTCTTCACATGGTGTCCGACGCGCAGCTCGAAGTGGAACACCGCCTGGACGTTTCCCGCGGCGTCGATCACGAACGTCACCCGCTTCGTCATCTTCAACAGCGGCCAGATCACGTCGTACTTGCGCGCGATGGCGCCGTCCGCGTCACCGATGAGCGGGAAGGTCGCCTTCTCCGCCTCGGCGAACGCGCATTGGGTCTCGTGATCGTCGGTCGAGACGCCGATCACCTCGGCGCCTGCTTCGACGATCTCCGGGTATGCGTCCCTGAACTGGCGCGCCTCGATGGAGCACCCCGGCGTGAACGCCTTCGGGAAGAAATAAAGCACGACGGGGCGTCCGCGAAGCTCCGACAGCCGGATTCGCTGACCTGTGGTCGTGAGGCCTTCGAAGTCGGGGGCGGGAGAGCCGATGGTAATCACGGGGCTGGCACCTAACGGCGCGAGCGCCTGGATGCAACCCTGACCACGAAAAAAGCCCCGGCGGCCAGGGGCCACCGGGACTTTTCATTCGTGGGACCGAGCGGGCTCAGTCTGCGCGGAACTCCGCGTCGACGACGTCTTCCTTCTTGCCGCCCTGCTCCGCACCCGGCGCCGCGCCGCCCGGAGGAGGCGGCGCTCCAGCGCCCGCCGCGCCCTCGGT
>JBAWAM010000723.1:0-2186 GCA_049589315.1 Myxococcaceae bacterium | reverse complement strand
TAGTTCGGCGCAATGGCGTTGCCCGTGGGCTGCTCACGGCATGGCGGCGCCAATTCGCGGCGGCAGCACGCAGCAAGGTGCGTGCGCGGGACAGGGGCCATCGGATCGGCTGCGGTGACCGCCGATGCGAACCGCCCTTGGAGACCGAAGCCTACCACGAAATGGCGCAATTACAGGCGCCGGACGCGCAGCTGGAGCCGTTGAAGCTGAATCCGCATTGCCATTGGTGAAGCGCGCCTACAGCCGTACCGATGTCCCTTCCAATGGCAAGCGCCGGAGAATATCGTTCGCAACTGCATTCGTCGGGTCCTTATCATGACGCCAAGCTCGACCTCGGCCAGTCTCGACGCCGCATTCCAGCGCGTGCGCGAGATGGATGTCTCGCTCGGTGAGCAACTGCGGACGTTTGCAGACGCCGCCAGGCAGCGGACGCCCGGCTTTGCCGAGGCGGTCGATCGGCTGGTGGAGCGAATTCGGCAAAACGGCGTCGGCCAATCCGTCCCGCGATCGGGTGATCCGATGCCGCCGTTCGTCTTGCCCGACAATGCCGGACACCTGGTCACCCTCGACCAGCTGCTGAGCCATGGGCCGGTCGCGGTCACCTTCCACCGCGGTCATTGGTGCCCTTACTGCCGCATCAACATCAATGCGCTGGCGCAGGCGCACAAGGACATCGCGGCCGAAGGCGGTCAGATCGTCGCGATCATGCCCGACCGGCAGAAATTCACGGCCGAACTAAGATCCAATGCGACGCTGCCGTTTCCGATCCTGACCGATATCGACAATGGTTATGCGCTTTCCTTGAACCTCGCGATCTGGATCGGCGAGGAGATTCAGACGATGCTGCAAGGCCGCCAGGATCTTCCAACCTTTCAGGGCAACACCTCCTGGATGCTCCCGATCCCCGCAACTTTCGTGGTCGGTCGCGACGGGCTCATCAGGGCGCGCTTCATGGATCCCGATTATCGAAAACCGATGGCGATCGCCGACATGCTCACGGTGCTCAGGAGCTGACATCAGCTCGCGTAACGCGACCAGTCGGCGGCGCGCAGCATCTTGAAAATGGTCGATCCGACCGCCGTACGCTGCCGTCCGGCGACGCCATAGAGGTAGACGGTTCGGTTGAGCTCGATCTCCTCGACGGGCGCAAGAGCCGGCGCAAGCCGGGCCGCCGCACTACCTGTCATCCTGGTCACCAATCTGGCGAATGAAAGCAGGGCATCAACGTTGCGGCGGAAGTTTCCCTTGGCGTCGGGAAGCGCTCGCCGGATCGCCGCTGCGGCTTTCGGGTCGATGACAGTCGGGTGATGCGGCCAAACCCCTGCCTAGCCGAGAGGTCACTTCTTGCGACGGGTTTTCTTGCGGGTCTTGCGGCGGGTTTTCTTGCGGGACTTTTTGGCTGCCGACTTGTCGACCAGAAAGTCATCCCGCTTGGCGCCGGCTTTGATTGCTGCGGTCAACCAGCGGGGCTGAGCCCCACGCCCGGCCCAGGTGTTCCCGGCCTTGTCCCGATACTTGATAGGCACCTTGCGGCCTGCCAGCGTCTTCTTCTTTCCGTAGACCGCGATACGCCCGACTTCGGCGTAATCCGCCCCAAGCGAGGCCAATTCCTTTTTTAACGCGTCGGCCTTTCGGCCGAGTGCAGCGGCGACATCATCGCGCATCTTGATCAGCGCTTCGACAGACATCGAAGCAAGCTTAGATGGTCTGGCCATCAAGGTCCTCCTGAAAGAGAGTGTCTCGGTTTGGCTTATATTTGCCTCCGACGCAAGCACGCGGAGTGGCATCTGCGACGAGATGGCGGAAGCAGGGTCGAGCGTGGCACAAGTGTCCAGTGCTCCTAGCGTGCCCGCGCCCGAAAATGTATGGTTCAGGTCGCGTTTCGTTGGCGCCAACTATGCAGGGGGTGAAGCTTGCGACCTTGCCAACTGGCGGCCAATGAGCTTGGACATCCACAATGACCGTCCGGCTTATCATCGCGGTCACGGATGGAGACTGGTTCAACCACTGCGGGCGATCCCAACACTTTCAGAAGTAAACTTCTGGGCGCAGGGCGCAGCGCCATTCAAGGAATTGCAGCCGGGCGAACTCCGGCGATCAGCCGCCGCATGTGGTGATCGAAATCGCCGCCCGGATCCACCCGCGCGGCATTGAGCGAGGGAAAGTCGCTCAGCCGCGGGGGCAGC
>JBAWAM010000722.1:0-4375 GCA_049589315.1 Myxococcaceae bacterium | reverse complement strand
GGATTCGACTGCTGGTCGAGCTCGGGCTCGAGCGGGTCGATGGCGCCGGCTTCGCCGTGGCGCAGCTCGCACGGATGACCGGTGATCGGACCCGCGACGTGGACGACGAGGTGCGCAGGCTGGCGCTCGACGCCCTGCGCGCGGCGAGGTCGCCAGCCCCGTGGTTGCGGATGGTGAGCGAGGTGGTGGCACTGGAGGCCGCGGACGAGGCGCGCGCGCTCGGAGACACCCTGCCCGCAGGACTCACCCTGGTGTGATCAGTTGAAAATCCGCCCCGCGAGATCGAGCACCCACGCCGCGAACCGGTTCGGCGCGCCCGTGTACCTCTCCGACCTGGAGAGCGTGTCCTCGACCGCGTGGCGCAGCTCGCTCACCACGCGCTTGTCGGAGGTGAAGAGCAGCCCCTCCGCGTTTCGGGCATCGGAGATGATCGAGGCGTTGTAGCTGCCGTACGCGCCGACCTGACCGTCGACGACATACATCTTCCCGTGCTCGTGATCGCTCGTCTCCCAGATCTCACAGCCGGCCGCGAGCAGATCGGCATAGGTCAGGGCGACCGCCTTGTGTGCCAACGGGCTCACCGCCTCCGGCCCCGAGGTCACCAGCTTCACGCGCACGCCCCGCTCGGCCGCGGCGATCAACGACTCACGGAGATCGAAGGCAGGCGTCACGAAGTTGCTGGTGAGGACGATCTCCTTCTGCGCCCGATCGATCGTCTCCTTCAGGGCCTCGGTGATCACGTTCTGCGATCCGTCCGCCCCGTCGACGAGCGGATCGAAGGTGAGCAGCTGGAACTCCACCGGTGGCCGGTTGGGCGCTGCGCCGCCGTGGGGCGGCGGTTTCGAGAGCAGCGCTTCGATCCGGTCCTGGACGCGGTCCGCCTGCCCGTCAAGGCGCGCGTCCCGCTGGAACGGCACCGGAGTGGCGTCGGTCGAACGGAGCAGGTCCAGGGTGGCCCTTCCGATCTGCTGGACGATCGGCCCTTCGAGGCGGGTGTCGAAGTCGGTCCAATCCCCGAAGTACTCCTCGCTGATGTTGCGGCCGCCCACGATGGCGACGCGGTTGTCGGAGACCAGCGACTTGAAGTGCACGCCGGCACCGGGCTTGCGCAGCTGGTCGTCGAGCGTGCCCGCCCAGGTGACCACGCCACCCTCCGCCCGGAGCGTCTCGATCAACCCATCGAGCTTCTTCCGGTCGGCCCGCTTGTCGCCGAATGAGGTCCCGAGGTGTGCGATGGAATCGATCGCGACGCACACGTCGATCCCTCGGCGGCGGGCGTCGATCAACGCCTCGAAGAGCGCGAACGCGCGGTCATCGGCGTTGACGATGTAGAGGGAGCCCCAGATCGCGCTGCGGCTGTTCTGGATGAGCGAGATGCGATCGTCCCACGCGGGCTCGTGCTCTCGCAGGAAGACGACGTCGGTGGCCTGGGCCGCCGGCCGACCGGCGAGGTCCTCGAGACGCGACCAGTACGCCGCGTCGAAGCGGGCGTGCATCGTGGTCGCGACCTGTGGCTTCGCGACCGCGTTCACCGCCGGCGAGGTCGACATCACCTCGAACGTCGACCGCGTGGCGGTGAAGGGAGCTGCATTGGAGATGCGCGACATGCGATCTCCCGCTATCCGCTCACGCCATCGCGAGGTTTCGTGTCGATGTCGAGCGTCTCCCACGGGCGCACGTGAGGCCCCTGGACGGTGGACGTGTTCTGGTGCTTGGTCGAACCGACCACGAACAGCCGATAGGGCTTGGCCTCGTCGTGAAAGCTCGACTTCAGCCGAACCCGCGCCTGGAGCTCGGTTCCCTCCGGGACCTTGAGCTGGATCCAGTCGGTCGCGTCCGCAAGGTTGGAGCGGGCGATGATCTTCCCCTTCGGGTCGAGGATCTCGAGATCGAAGTTGTCGAAGTTCTTCTTGAAGTCGCTGTTCAGCGGGCTCGGGCTGCGGAGCCCGTTCCACAGCGCGCTGTACTGCGCCTCCGCCATGGCCATCCCGAACGACAGGTTCGCCTTCTCCGGAAGGACGGCGACGGTCACGAACTGGTCCGCGTTCGAGCGGAAACGGAACGTGTCGGCGCCCGACGTCTTGGCGATCTTCCCCTCCACCATGAAGGAGGTGTCGTTGCTCTCGCCAAGGGTACGCGCGCGTTCCGCGCTGTAGTTCTCCACCAACTCGTGGGTGCGCCGCTCCCCGAGGTTCCACTGAACGTCGATGGTGCGCTGGATCTCACCGCCGGCATTCAGGTAGTCACCGTGTTCGTTCGCGTCGAAGCCGTGCGCCCCGACGGGCCCCAGCGGCCCGAGTGGCCCCAGGGCTCCGAGCGGCCCCACCGGCCCGAGCGGAGAGAACACGCCCATCGGCTGGAGTTGTTCGCTGCCAGGGTACTTCGACACGCCCAGCGGCCCCTTCTCGCCGAGCGGGCCGTCCTTCCCGAGCGGCCCTCCGGACAGGAGCCGGCGCCAATCGCTCTGGCCGATCGTGCCGGTGATGTACTGAGACGGGTTCCACAGGTTCTTGCCCACGGGTCCGTTGCTGCTGAGCGGACCGTACGAACCGAGCGGGCCGAAGTGGCCCAGCGGCCCCATGACCCTGAGGAGTACCTTCGGGTGGTAGGGCGGAATGGCCCCCATCACGGGGGTGACCTTGCTCAGGTCCTCGTACAACTCTCGGACCGTCGAGGCGCTGACGTAGAACCGATCCTCCGCGGCTGAGGCCACACGCGGCCCCGCGCCGGTGGAAGGGGTGGAGGGCGCGGCGTGCGCCTTCGTGCGCGAAGCGTCCAGCTTCTCCGTCGGCGGCTGCGTGTTCGTGCGGGAAAATGTCGAAGATGGAATCTGCTTGGGCACGGTTCCCCCTGTCCCGGGATGTCTGTGGACCTACCTGTCCTGGTTGTCCGCGCGAACAGGGGAGAAGTTGCGTGAAGGACTCGCACACAAACGCAAACAACCTTTACATGTCCACACAGGAGATTGACTTCGCTCGAATGAATCCCCTAGAGCGCTTTGTGCGCCGCAACATGAGCGACCGGGCTAGAGCAAAGGGGAGCCCGATCCGTCGCGGCGCATGGGGGTTTCATGCACATGCCTCGTGTTGGTGACCTTGCTGCGGCCGTCCTCACCCTGGCGGTGGCCGGCTGCGGCGGAGAGCCTGCCGGCACCGATTTCGGCGAGCCGCAGTTCCTTCAACGCACCGTCGGCGCCCTTGAGGCGGTCTCCGCGTTCGGAAGCAATCCGGGCGCGCTCAAGATGTACAAGTACGTCCCCGCGAACGTGCCCCAGAACGCGCCGCTGGTCGTGGCGATGCACGGGTGCGACCAGGACGCGCGGGCCTACGAGCAGGTGGGCTGGAACGAGCTGGCCGACAAGCACAAGTTCTACGTGCTCTATCCAGAGCAGCCGATCGGCAACAATCCGATGAAGTGCTTCAACTGGGCCGGCGAATACGGCGATCCGACCAACCTCCGCCGCGGCCAGGGGGAGAACCTCTCCATCAAGGAGATGGTGGACAAGATGAAGGCCGATCACTCAATCGACGCGACACGCGTGTTCGTCACGGGCCTCTCAGCGGGCGGCGCCGAAGTGGCCCTCATGCTCGCCACCTGGCCCGAGGTCTTCTCGGCGGGCGCCATCATCGCCGGGCTCCCCTTCCACTGCGCTACGACGCTCAACGACGCCACCAGCTGCATGAACAACGGGAAGGACCTGACCCCTGCCCAGTGGGCGAAGTACGTCACGGAAGCCCACCCGGCTCACTCCGGTGCCTATCCGCGCGTGTCGATCTGGCAGGGGACCCAGGACGCCTTCGTCAAGCCGATCAACAGCACCGAGCTGGTGGATCAGTGGACTGCGGTTCACGGGATCGATCAGAAGGCGGACGCGGAGGACACCCTCGAGACCCATCCTCGCAAGGCCTACAAGAACGCCAGTGGCCAGACGGTGGTCGAGCTCATCCAGATCACCGGGATGGGCCATGGCACCCCCGTCGACCCCTCCTCCGGGTGTGGAACGGCGGGCAGCTATCGGCTCAACGTGGGCGTCTGCTCGTCCGAGTACATCGCGGAATTCTTCGGAATCACCGGCCCCAGGCCGCCCCCGGGGGGCGACAAGGAGGCGCCAGTTGTGGAGATCACCGAGCCTGCCGCAGGCGCCACCGTGGGTGGCCAGACCGTCGTGAAGGTCACCGCGTCTGACAACGTCGCGGTCGCGAAGGTCGAGCTCTTCCTCGACGCCGAGCTCATCGGAACCGACGCCAGCGCGCCCTTCGAGTTCGCGTGGAACACCGGCCTGCATGCGAACGGCAGCTACACACTCACCGCGAAGGCGCACGATGCAGCCGGAAACGTCGGCACCGACGCGGACACCACGGTCACGGTGGACAGC
>JBAWAM010000721.1:0-2088 GCA_049589315.1 Myxococcaceae bacterium | reverse complement strand
CGTCAGGGTGGGTCGGGGCAGCGGCGCCTCCTGTCCGTCGTCCACCACGAGCACCAGGCGCTCGAGCCGCCGGGGCGAGCGCAGCGTCAGCGTGAGCTGGCTCGGCTGTCCGCGCGGGGAGGGGTTGTTCACGAGCAGCGTCGCTGCGAGGAGCTCCTCCCGGCCGGCCTCGTCCACGCCGAACAGCTTCGCGGGCCGCGAGTAGAAGTGCGCCGACGGTCTCACCTCCACGTGCGAGACCCAGAGCGGACTCGCCGGCAGGGGGAGCTCGTACCGGGACAGGTCGCCATCCCGTTCGGGTGGCGCGGCCGTCACCGGCACCTCGGCCGCGCGCTCCTCGAGCAGGAAGGGCCACTGGCGCCCCTCGGAGTCCACCAGCCGCACGTCTCCGAAATCGGGGCGCAGCAGCGCGACGTCCTCGGGTGTGAGCGGTACCTCCGACAGCCCCGCGCCCTGAGCCGCAATGCGCACCACCCGCCGGTGGGTGAACAGCCGCGGGTCCACCGCGGCGCCGGCCTTCATGAACGTGTCGAGCGGCGGCGTATCGCGGAAAACCGGGTTGGCCTCGGTGGGACCGAGCCTCGAGGCCGGCACCGTCAGCGCCGGCAGCGTCTCCCACGCCCCGAGCTCCGCGAGGTCGAAGCGCGGCGCCTGGGTGCGGCCCCCGCCGAAGTAGAGCCACACGGGCTCGCGCGCCTGCTCGGACGACAGCGCGAACAACAGCGTGGGCTGCTCGAGCGCGAGCTCCGTCCTCAGGTCGAGCAGGGGGCCGCTGTCTGCGTCCACCACCTGCACCCGGAGCCGCTCGCCTCGGGCCTCGTTCACCTTCACCTCGAGGCGCTCGGCCTGCGCGGCGCCTGCGTGCCGGAAGATGTGCCCCTCGCCAATCAGCCGCTCCTCGCCCGTCATCGCCACGTCGAACACGCGCACCGCTCGCACGAACACCGGCGTCGACGTCCGGAACACCAACCGATCCGGCACCAGCCCCGAGGGCCGCGGGAAGGTGGCCATGCTCAGCTCGCCCGCGCGCTCGAAGTCGGACGCGCCGCCCACGCGCAGCATCGGGGCCTGCGGCTCCCGCGCGGAGCCCTCGAGCGCGAAGGTGGGCGAGAGGAACCCGCCGGCCTGACCCTCGAAGGCGACGCGCAGCCTCGACTTCGGGCTCACCTCCGGAAGCGGGAGCTCCAGCTGCTCCGCGCCCATGCGGGGGAGGCGGAAGACCGTTCCGCGCGCCAGCGGTGTCCCGGTGGCGGCGTCGGAGACCTGCACCTCGCGGACGAACTCCCCCACGCCCGAGGCGATCCTCAGTGTCCAGCTTCGCGCGCCGGCGGGGACCTCCGGCACCTCGAGCGTGTACGCCTCGGCCCAGCGCGCCGGCACCCCATTGGTCGAAGGGCCCTTCTCCCGCTCGGCGCGCAGGACCTTCGCCGGCTGGCGCGACTGCAGCTCCTTCGCGGAGGTGTGGACGCGGTGCGGCACCACACGGCCCCTGCCGTCGATGACGCGTACGTCCGAGAGGTCTCCCTGGCAGCGCGCGAGGATGTCCGGGGTGAGCCCCACGCTCACCCACGGCAGGCCGGAGGCCTCGAGCTGGAGGGGCGCGCGAGAGGTGAAGAGCTGGAGCAACTCCGCGCCGTCGTCCGGAGCGGCGCTGGCGGCGGCGGCCCACAGCACGACTGCAAGTCCCGGCCATCTCATGTGGGGGCCCCTTCCTTCCGGAACACGAAGCGCTGGTAGGCGACCGAGATGAGCAGCAGCGACATCGCCAGCCCGAGCAGGGACATCACCCGGTACAGGTCCTTGAGCTGGCCGAGGTCGTAGAGGAACACCTTGGCGATGGAGACGAGCATGAAGATGAGGCTCGTCCACCGCAGGGCGCGCGAGCGGCGCCACATCCCGAGCGCGAGGAGCACCACCGCGTAGCAGATCCAGACGATGGAGAGCGTGAGGTCCCTCGCGGGCAGCCGCTCGAAGGAGATGACGATGCGGGATCCTTCCGCGAAGAAGTCGAACACCGCGAGGTTGAGCCACGCGAAGACCACCAGGATGCAGGCGATGCCGGTGTTTGCCGCGCCGACGGCCACCCCG
>JBAWAM010000720.1:0-3675 GCA_049589315.1 Myxococcaceae bacterium | reverse complement strand
GTGTGGGACAGGTTGGACCGCGCGCGGCGCCGGAGTAGGCGACGGCGTGCCTGCCGGGCGGCGGATCACTTCGATTCTGGGTCCAAACGGCGGTTTCTTCTGCTGCGTCACGGTGCCACTTGCTCCTGAAGGTCCTGGCTGACGTCCAGCTTCCAGCCGTCCTTCTCCTTCACCATCCGGACCTCTCTCGGCGGGCCATCCTCCGGAACCACCGAGAGGGTTGCCACGTTCCCTTCCTCGCGGAGCAGCTTGACTTCCTTCAACGGGCGGGCGACCTCGCTGCCTCCGAAAAAGAGGGCCGCCGGTTCCTCGCGAAGCGAGCCACCGGAGCCGGCGGAGATCGCTTTGGCTCGCTCTTCGAGCCGCGTGCGGGTCCCGGTGGAGACCGCATTCCAGGCCGTCTTCACATCGCCCTTCTGGAGCGCCCGCGCGAGCGAGATGTAGGCCGACTCCGGACGGGTGAAGTCCGGGCGGTTGCACCCCGTCGCGGGAACCGCGAGCGCGACCATGAGCAGCAGAGCGGTCCTCTTCAGCATGCGGTTCTTATGTCGCGAGATCTCCTCAGGCACAAGCGACCTCTCAGTCCAGAAACTGCACCACCCGATTTCGACCCCGCTCCCGCGCCACGTCGAGACAATCTCCCGCCGCCCTGAGCAGCGCCTCGCCCGAGTCGATGCCCGGGACCGGGAAGGTCGCGAGGCCCAGTGAGGCCGTACATCGCAGTTCGTGGAGAGAGAGTCGTTCAATGCCGTAGCGGATGCGCTCTGCGACGCGTCGGGCGTCCTGCGCACCGGTTTCCGGTAACAGCGCCACGAACTCCGCGCCGCCATATCGCGCGAGCAGGTCGACGTCGCGAAGCGTCTCCCTTGCAAGGCGAGCGACCGACTGGAGCACCCGGTCTCCGACGGGTGTCCCCCGGGAGTCATTGATCCGCTTGAAGTGGTCGATGTCGAAGAGGACGCAGGACAGCGGGACCCGGTAGCGCTTCGAGCGCGCGAACTCCTCGGCGAAGCGCTCCTCGAACGAGCGGCGGTTGAGCAGGTCCGTGAGCGGGTCGGTGCGCGAGAGGGCGACGAGTGCCTCGCGCGTCCGCTCCAGCTCCTCCTGAAGCGCCTTGACCCGAAGCATCGACCTCACGCGAGCGGACAGCTCAGGGACGTCGAAGGGCTTGAGCAGGACATCGTCCGCGCCCGCGTCCAGGCTGTCGAGTGCCCCCGAGTCCTCACGGTCGGCGATGAGGATGAGCGGGATGAACCCGAGCCCGCCCGGCTCGGGGGAGGCCTTGAGGATCCGGCACACCTCCACCCCGCTGAGGTGAGGGAGGTCCTTTCGGAGGAGGACCACATCGGGGCGGAGGTTGCGGATGACCGAGAGCGCCTCGGCGCCGTCCTGGGCCGTGAGCAGGCCGAAGCCGCGAAGTGCGAGGGCGTCCCGGACCCGGGTCAGCTCAGGCGGATCATGGTCCGCGATGAGGACAGAACGCGCGGCCACCTCGCCGGAGGAGGGCGGGGCAGGCCGGGTAATCTCGAGCGTCTGGAATCGCGGCAGCATCGGGGCGAAGTATCGGCCATTCCGGACTTCACGACCCCGATGCAAATCCCGATCAGTCGGACTGAGGACGTGACAATGGCTTCACGAGCCGAGCCCGGTAGACCGGGTGACCCGTGACCAGATAGCGCCGTTCGCGCGAGGAGGGGACCTCGTCGGGATCCCAGGGGTGGAAGACCCCGGCGCCGAGCGGATTGACGAAGCCGACCGTCTCGAGCTCCGAGAGCATGCGGGTCCCGCGGTCTTCCACGTCCGTGCGCAGATCGAAGTGACCGCCCGGCTTGAGCAGATCGAAGAGGAGATTCACGAACTCGCCGCGGATGATCGAGCGGTGCTGCTGCTTGCGCTTCCACCAGGGATCCGGGAACTGCAGCCGCACCCAGTCGAGCGATTCCTTCGCGAAGATGCGGGGGACGACGGTGCGGGCATCGCCCTCGACGACGCGGAGATTCTTGAGTCCGAGCTGGTCGGCGCGGGCCTGGACATCGCGCGCGTACTTCTTGCGCCACTCGAAGGCGACGTAGCGCACGGTCGGGTGGCGGGCGGCGTATTCCAGGGCGTGGCCGCCCTTGCCCGAGCCGATCTCGAGCTCGAGCGGGCCGTCGAAGCCGAAGACTTCGGACCAATCGGGGGGAGAGGTTCGTTCGGCGAGGTCGACGCCGACCGGTTGGGGGAGCAGTCGCGGTCCGCGGGTCATTCGGGGCGGGCATGTATCGCAGCCCGGGCCCCGAGGCGACCCAGAACTGCGCTATACCCGCCGGCGATGAAGGTCTTCCATTCGGTGGGCGAGGCGCAGGGACTACAGGGCTGCGCGCTGGCGCTGGGCAATTTCGATGGCGTGCACCTCGGGCACCAGGCCCTGTTCGCCGAGGCCGCGCGGCATGCCGCGCCGGTGGCGCTGACGTTCGATCCCCATCCCGGGAAGGTGCTGCAGCCCGAACTGGCGCCGAAGCTGATCACCACCCGTGCGCGGAAGCTCGAGCTGTTCGAGCAGTACGGGTTGAGCGCGGCGATCGTGCAGCCCTTCACGCGCGACTACGCACGGACCACGCCCGAGGCGTTCGAGGCCTCCATCCTCGACCAGGTCGGCGCGCGTCACCTCGTGGTGGGAAGCGACTTCACCTATGGGTCGAAGCGGGCCGGCAACGTAGAGACCCTGAAGGCCGCCGCCGCGAAGCGGGGCGCCCAGGTGCACATCGTGGCGCCGGTGACCGTGGATGGCGTGGTCGTGTCGTCGACCAAGGTCCGCGAGATGATCCTCGAAGGGCGGGTGGCTGCCGTGAAGCGCCTGCTCGGCCGCTACTTCGACCTCGATGGGACGGTGGTGACCGGAAAGGGCCGAGGGCGGGGAATCGGCTTCCCCACCGCGAACGTCGACACCCAGAACGAGCTCCGCCCTGCGCCGGGGGTGTATGCCGTCAGAGCCCTCCCTCTCCCTGCGTCTGCGTCCCCGGAGCGCGCTTCCGCTCGTGAGCGCGCGCAGGGGGCTGGCCAGGGAGAGGGTCGGGGTGAGGGTGGACCTACCTGGCTCCCCGGCGCCGCCAACATCGGAGTCAAGCCCACCTTCGGCGGCACCGAGGTCACCATCGAGGTTCACCTCCTGGATTTCAGCGGCGACCTCTACGGAAGAGAGCTCCGCGTGCAGTTCCTGGACCGCCTCCGTCCAGAGCAGCGTTTCGGGTCGGTCGAAGAGCTCACGATTCAGATCAAGCGCGACGTCGAGACCGTCCGGACGGTGATCGCCCGGGCAGGCGAGTAGGGCGATTTCCTGAGAGAAAACGCGCGCTTGTCGCACAGGGACCGACCCCGCGATTCCTTGACACCTCGGTTTGTTGACCGGAAGATTTCCCGCTCGTCACGCAACACCCGCAACAAAACCATCCCATCTGGGGGCTGAATGTCCGGACGACTCGGTGAACTCCTCGTTCGTGAGAACCTGATTAGCGTCCAACAGCTTCGGAAGGCGCAGGAGGAGCAGCAGAAGAGCGGAACTCGAATCGGCACCGCGCTGATCAAGAGCGGAGCGATCGAAGAGACCAAGCTGACCGACTTCCTGTCGAAGCAGTACGGCGTGCCCGCGATCAATCTTCGGGACTTCGACATCGATCCCGACATCATCAAGCTCGT
>JBAWAM010000719.1:0-5892 GCA_049589315.1 Myxococcaceae bacterium | reverse complement strand
GGGCAGCAGGGACCTCGCGCCTCAGACGGGTCAGGCGGGGAGGGCGATCCGACGCGACCGCCTGGGCGGTTTCCGCGGGCGTCCGACGCACGAAGGGCTGCGTCCCGGTGAGGAGCTCGTACACGGTGAGCGCGAGGCCGTGGACGTCGGTCCGCTCGTCGGTCGCCATTCCCCGGAGCTGCTCCGGCGCCGCGTACTCGAGGCGCGCGTGGATCCGGCCGGGCGCCGCGTCCGGGCTCCTTCCAGAGGCGCGGGCGATGCCGAAGTCGAGCAGCCGAGTACACCCGCTCTGCGACAGCATGATGTTCCCCGGGTGGATGTCCCGATGCACCAGCCCGAGCGGCGTGCCCTCCAGGGTTTCGAGGCCGCCCAGATACAGCAGGCATTCGCACACGTGGGCCGCGATGCGCGCCACGGCGGGCCAGGGCAGAGGGGCCTCACCCCGGCGCCGCCTCGCCGCCAGGAGCGCCTCGAGCGTGATCCCGTGCACGTACTCGAGCGCAATGTAGGGGAGCCCTTCCTCCCGCCCCGAGGCCCGGACGCGGACGAGATAGGGATGGCTGAGCTGTTGGAGGAGCTCCGCTTCCCGGAGGAAGGCCTCGGCCTGCGCTTCGTCCAGCAGGGCTTCGGGACGCATCCGCTTGAGCGCGACCCAGCGATCGTCGCCGGCCGTGTCGGTCTGCTCCGCGAGGAAGACCTCCGACATGGCCCCCACCGCGAGCCGCTTCACGATCACGTACCGACCGAATGACACACCCCGAGCCATGGGGCTGAGCGTATCCCACGCCGCACAGGTGCGCCTGACCACTCGACCGGACAGGTGGTGCTCCAGTGCGCCGTCATCCTCGACCTGCTTGCGTCGCAACGGGCTGTGTTCTCAGGCGCTTCGAGGTAGGCGCGACCTTTGCTCTGTGCCGCATCAGGAGGAGCAACGGCATGTGTCATCGAAACCAATCCGCCGTGGTCCTGGCCCTGGTGTTCACGGGCTGCTTCGGGACCTCGAAGATGGACTCCAGGCCTGTCGAAGGGGAGACAACCGACCCAGAGCCCGTCGCGATCACGTGTAGGGAAGGGGAGGTCTTCGCCGGGGCTGCTCCGGTCCGACGTCTCACCCGGGCCGAGTACAACAACACCGTCCGCGATCTGCTCGGGGACGACACAGAACCGGCCAACGTCTTCGGGACGGATGGAAAGGTGGGGCTCTTCACCAGCAACGCGGGCATTCCCGTGACCTCGTTCGTGGCGCGGAACTATCAGACGGCTGCCCAGGGAACCGCGAAGCGCGCTGCGGGCAAGCTCTCGCAGCTCGCGCCCTGCGACATGGCTGCAGGCGAGAAAGCCTGTGCGGCAGCGTTCATCGAGCGCTTCGGGAAGCGCGCCTACCGGCGCCCACTCTCCTCCGAAGATCAGGCCCGGTTCATGGCAGCGTATGAAGCCGCGCGAGCGAGAGGACTCGACTACCCAGCGGCAGTGACGTTGCTGATCGAGGCCTTCCTCCAGTCGCCGAACTTCATCAACCACGTGGAGAAGGGGGATCCCTACCTCCCCGGGCCGGGTGGACAAACGGTCGCCCTCACCTCCTGGGAGATCGCCTCTCGCTTGTCGTACTTCCTCTGGAACTCCATGCCGGATGACGCCCTGTTCGCGGCGGCCGAGAGCGGCGCGTTGAGCACGGTGGAAGGGATCGCCCGGGAAGCCCGGCGGCTTCTCGCGGACCCGCGAGCGAAGCGGGGCGTGGGAGACTTCTACGCGCAGTGGCTCGAGCTCGCTCGGCTCGACGACCTCAAGAAGAACGCCGGCAGGTTTCCCGAGTTCGACAACGCGCTGAAGCGGAGCATGCGCGGCGAGACCGAGGCGTTCCTCCATGCGGTCCTGTGGGAGGGGGATGCACGCCTGGACACGCTGTTGACTGCCGACTTCACCTACGGGGACGCATCCATCGCGAAGCTGTACGGAGTCGCGGGCATCACGGACATCTCACCTGTGAAGCTGCAGCTGGATCGTTCGACGCGCGCGGGCCTGCTCACCCAGCCGGCGCTCATGGCCATCCACTCCTACAGTGACATGACTTCCCCGATCCACCGGGGGAAGTTCATCCGCGAGCGCCTGTTCTGTGACGAGCTCCCGTCGCCACCGGCGGGCGTGAACTCCACCTTGCCCGAAGTGGGGCCCGGCGCCACCGTCCGCCAACGCCTCGGTGCCCATAAGGAAGTCCCGTCCTGCGCCGGGTGCCACGTGCTGATGGATCCCATCGGGTTCGGATTCGAGCACTACGATGCGATCGGCCGCTTTCGCACCCGGGAGAACGACCAACACGAGGTCGACGCGAACGGCGAGATCTTCGGGGGCACCGATTCGAACGGCGCCTTCTACGGCGCGCGCGAGCTCGCGGACAGGCTGGCCCAGAGCGATCAGGTCCGGTCGTGCGTGCTCGAGTCCATGCTCGCGTACTCGACCGGGCACCCGGCGACCACCGAGGACGAATGCTCCCTTCCGACGCTGCTGTCCCGGTTCAAGGGCTCCGGCGGAGATCTCCAGGAGGCCCTCGTGATGACCACCCAGACGGACGCATTTCGCTTCCGTCGTTCCCCGGAGGCATGCCAGTGAAGCGCGCCTACTCCCGTCGAATGCTGCTCAAAGCCGGCGCTGCGACCGGCATCGTCCTTCCGTTCCTGCGCAAGCTGGAGGCCGTCGCGCAGCCGGTGAACGTGCCGAAGCGCCTGCTCGTGTTCGCTACGCCCAACGGCACGGTGATGGACAAGTTCTGGCCCAGCTCGACCGGTGTTGCCAGTCCGATTCTCGCGCCGCTGAGGGACAACGGGCTCGCGTCCAAGGTCACTGTGCTGCGGGGGATCGACATCAAGACGGCAGCGATCCCCGAGGTGCCGATCGACCACCTGCCCGACAACCTCAACATGCTCATCGGGCGGCAGCCGCTCGGGACGACCTACAATGACATCAATCCTTCAGGCATCTCCGTCGATCAGTACATCGCGGACGCCATCAAGGCAAAGACGGCGACCCCGACGAGGTTCCACTCTCTGCAGCTCGCAGTGACGGAGTGGCTGCGAACCCACACCATCACCGCCCGAGGCCCGAAGCAGGTGCTCGAGCCGGAGTTGAACCCCTACAATGCGTACAAGAACTTGTTTGGCAACGCGGTGGGGACGGACCCCGTGGAGATGGCGCGCCTGCGCGCGAATCAGAAGAGCGTGCTGGACCTGGTCAAGGAGGAACTGAAGAGCGTCCGGTGTGAGCTGGACGCGGCCGATCGTGACGGCTTCGATGAGCACCTCAATGCCATCGCGGAGCTCGAGCGCGACCTGGACTTCGCCGGCCAGGCGCCGACGTGCACGAAGCCGACCCAGGGGGCCCTGCTGAAGTACAACGACCCGGAGAAGCATTTCGAGATGGGAAAGCTTCACATGGACCTCGCAGTGGCAGCGTTCGCCTGCGATCTGACCCGGGTCATCACGATCCAGTTCGGCCGCGGGGGAAGCACGCTCGCCCATCGCTGGCTTGGAATCGAATACGGCCATCACGGCATCGGGCACGGGTCTGAAGGCGCGGAGCACACGACGGCCGAGCAACGCCAGAAGTGGCTGGTGGACATCGAGACCTGGTACTGCAAACAGTTCACCTATCTCTGCAAGGCGCTCGACGGGATCAAGCAAGGGAACGGGACCCTTCTCGACAGCACCGTCGTCCTCTGGGCGCACGAGCAGCAGAATGGCGGAAACCACTCTCGAAGGGACATGCCGTACGTGCTCGCAGGCAGCTGCGGCGGGTACTTCAAGACCGGGCAGAACCTTCAATTGAACGGAGTCCCTCACAACCGGCTGCTGCTCAGCCTTGCCGAAGCGATGGGTGTGCCGACGAAGACCTTCGGTGACCCGGCGTTCTGCGAAGGCGGGCCGATCGAAGCGCTCCGCGCGTAAACAGGAGGTCTTCGGGAGTTCCTCGCGCCAGTCGTGGTGTTTTCCCCAGACGGCTGCTAGCTGAGGAACTCACGTGGACGCGCGATACCAACTGATCGAACAGGCGAACCGACTCCTCGAGGCGGAGGAGGGGACGATCCGCAAGGACGCTCCCGTCCGCATCGCCCTCTGCTACCCGAGCCCCTACCACGTGGGAATGAGTTCGCTCGGCTACCAGACGATCTACCGGGAGCTGAACCTGCGCCCCGACACGGTGGCCGAGCGCGCGTTCCTCCCGGACGACGTCGACGCGTACCGGCGCTCGCGGACGCCGCTCTTCACCCTGGAGAGCCAGTCCCCCGTCTCCTCGTTCCCGGTGCTCGCGTTCTCCGTTTCGTACGAGCTGGAGATCACCGGTCTGTTCGAGGTGCTCGACCTGGCCGGAATTCCAATTCTCGCGGAGGAGCGGCGTGGCCGCGGGTTCCCGTTGATCGTCGCAGGCGGTCCGCTGACCTATTCGAACCCGGATCCGCTCGAGCCATTCGTGGACGTGCTGGTGCAGGGCGAGGGCGAGGAGCTCATCCAGGTCCTGGTCGACGCCCTCGCCGACGAGAACCGGGAGACGATGCTCGACCGACTCGCGCGGATGCCGGGGTTCTTCGTGCCCGGGCGCGGCGGAGCGCGCGGGTACGTGCACAAGTCCTCCGATGAGAGGCTGCCGGCTCGCTCGCAGATCATCACGCCGAACACCGAGCTCCGCTCCATGTTCCTCATCGAGCCGGAGCGCGGCTGCTCACGCGGGTGTCACTACTGCGTCATGCGCCGCACCACCAACGGCGGCATGCGCACCGTCCCGCCGGAGCGCGTCCTGTCGCTCATCCCCGAACACGCGAAGAAGGTCGGGCTGGTGGGAGCGGCGGTCACCGACCACCCGAAGATCGTGTCGCTGTTGCGCACCATCGTCGACTCCGGCCGTCAGGTTGGCGTGTCCTCGCTGCGCGCGGACCGGCTCACGCAGGAGCTGGTGAACGCGCTCCGGGATGGAGGCGCCCAGGCGCTCACGGTCGCCTCGGACGGACCTTCGCAGCGCATGCGGGACTTCGTGGACCGCAAGCACAGCGAGGAGCAGATCATCCGCGCGGCGAACTTCGCGAAGACCGCCGGGATGGAGCGACTCAAGGTCTACAGCATCGTCGGGCTTCCCCTGGAGGAGGAGTCGGACATCGACGAGCTCATCCGTTTCACCTCCGAGCTCTCGAAGATCATCCCCATCGCGCTGGGCGTGGCTCCCTTCGCCGCCAAGCGGAACACTCCGATGGACGGATCTCCGTTCGCCGGGATCAAGCAGGTCGAGCAGCGGCTGGAGCGCCTCCGTCGCGGGCTGCGCGGAACGGCGGAGGTCCGACCGACCTCCGCGCGCTGGGCGTGGGTCGAGTACATGCTCGCCCAGTCCGGCGTCGAAGCCGGCTACGCCGCGATGGACGCGTGGCGCAAGGGCGGCAGCTTCGCCGCGTGGAAGCGCGCGTTCGAGGAGCGGGGCGCCACCCCCTTCCTGCTTCGCCGCGTACCGGACGGGCGACGGAACCCGACGCTCTGGCCGACGGTGCCCGACATCCGGGGGCCCGTGCCCGACCAGCCGTCGGTCCGGTGAGCCCTTTCGATTCCGGCGGCGCTTGTCTGCTCGCTCGTGAGGGTGTCCAGATTCATTCGTGAATCTATTCACGAATCAAGTCATTGACCCGGTATTCTAGAGTGATTGTCGCTTCTGGATGGCCGCTTGAATCTATTCATGGTCGCGCATAGCTTGGCCGGGAGATGTCGACGGTCGACCAACTCCTGACGGCGCTCGCCAGACGTGCATCTGCCACGGCGGCGGAGCTTTGCGCCGACCTCGCCATCAGCCAGCCGACCCTTTCGAGGCTCGTCCGCAGCGCTGGAAACACTGTCCTTCGAACAGGGAAGGCGAGGGCTGTCC
>JBAWAM010000718.1:0-4505 GCA_049589315.1 Myxococcaceae bacterium | reverse complement strand
AGCTCCGCCGTGCGCTCCTTCACCCTCGTCTCGAGCTCGTCGCGGGTGCGCTGGAGCTCGCGCTCGGCGCGCTTGCGGTCGGAGATGTCGAGGAAGATCCCCACCAGCCCCGCCAGCTGCCCCTCCGAATCGTTGTACGTCGCCTTGTAGTAGATGACCTCGCGTAACTGCCCGCTCGCGTAGCGGACCGATGCCTCGTAGACCTGCACGCCCGGGTGCTGGAACAGCTCCTGGTCTTTCTCGAAATAGATGTCCGCGAGCTCCTTCGGTGAGAGCTCGTACACGCTCTTCCCCACGAGCCGCTCCCGAGGGATGCCGAGCATCTCTTCGAACGCCCGGTTGCATCCGCGGTAGAGCCCGTCGACGGTCTTGTAGAAGAGCGGGTTCGGGATCGTGTCCATCAGCGTCTGGAGGAGATGCACCTGCGTGTGCAGCGCCTGCTGGGTGCGCTGGCGGTCGGTCACGTCCACGCCGGTACAGGCGATCGACTGCCCACTCTCTCCATGCTTGAAGCGTTGATAGGTCCACTCCACGACGCGGGTCGTGCCGTCGGGGAGCACCCAGCTCGACTCGAAGGGCAAAGGGAGCTGCCCGGACCGCATCTTCTCGATGGCTGCCCGGGCATCGCCGTTCTCGCGGGCAAGCAGAAGGCGGCAGCCACCGGCGGCCTCGCTGCAGGCGCGGTTCATGAACGTGATCTCGCCCCGGTCGTCGAACACCAGGACCATGACCGGTACCGTGTCCAGGACCGACGCGAGGATGCGCTCGCGCTCTGGCCTCTCCGTTTCCGCCTCCAAGCGTCCGCGACCCACCACAGACCCACACGATGTGCACGCGTGACGTTCGCGGCACCGAGCCGGGTGGGCGGGCGAGGAGGCGCTGCTAACGGCTCCGGATGTCGTGCTTCTCGAGAAGCCGGTACAGGGTCATCCGGGATATCCCCGCCTCGCGCGCGGCGCCGGAGACGTTCCCCTGGTGAAGGTCCATCAGGAGCACCAGGTAGTCGTGCTCGAACCTCTCCAGGAGCTGGGCGCGCGCCTCGTGATAGGACGCCTTCCTCTGCGGAAGCTGCCTGCCGGAGGTCTGACCCGTCTCACCCAGCGCGAGGGCACGCTCGACGGCGTTCTTCAGCTCCCTCACGTTTCCCGGCCAGTCCTCGCATTGAAGCGCGGAGAGCGTCGCAGGTCCCAGCTGCAGGTCGACGCCCCTGGCCTTCCGGGCGAAGCGGCTCGCGAGTGGAAGGATGTCCTCCCTGCGTTCCCGAAGCGGCGGCAGCGGAAGCTCGACGACCGCCAGGCGGTGGTACAGGTCCGCGCGGAACGTGCCCTCCTCGACCCCTTCGCGCAGATCCCGCCGGGTCGCCGCCACGATGCGAACCGACGCACTCTCCGGCGCCTGCGCGCCGACCGGTCGGTACTCGCGCGCTTCCAGAAGCCGGAGCAGCTTGGGCTGGAGCTCGAGCGGCAACTCGTCGACGGCGTCCAGGTAGAGCGTCCCCCCGTTCGCCGCGGACACCGCGCCCAGTCTGTCCCGTTCAGCGCCCGTGAAGGCGCCCTGGACGTGCCCGAACAGCTCGCTCTCGAAGAGCGTTCGGCTGATGCCCGCACAATCGAAGACGACGAACGGTTCCTGGGAGCGGGGAGAGAGGGCGTGCAGCGCACGGGCCACACTGTCCTTTCCCACGCCGGTCTCGCCGTACACGAGGACGGTCACGTCCAACGGCCCCACGCGCTCCATCACCGCGAAGACCCGCCTCATGGCTGCCGACTTCCCCACCAACCCGCAGAGCTCCTCGCGGTCGCTCAGCGCGGGCCCGTCGTCCACGGGGGCGAACCGCAGGACCGTCTTGCCGATCTGGAGGCTGCCTCCTACCGGGACCAGGACCTCGGGGACCCTGGCGCCCAGGTAGAAGGTGCCGTTCCGGCTGGCCAGATCGCGGGCCCGCACCACGCCGGGGAGCAGCTCGATCGCAACGTGCCGGCGAGAGACGGTCGGGTCGGCAATCACCAACTCACAGGAGCTGTGACTGCCGACGATGAGCGTCCCCGAGCTCAGCTCCACGAAGTGCCGGACGATTCCCCCCTCCAGCACTTCGATCCGGACAGGGCCCACCCGCGCCGACGAGGCTGCTGTGACCCCTTTCGTCGCGGGCGTGTGATCCGTTGCGCTCACTGAGCCTCCACCTCCGGTCGAAGCCTAACCCGGCATTTCCTCGCTGGCCTCAGTTCCCGGGCGTGTAGCAGGCCAGGACCGGGGCCGCGCGGGGCTCGTAGCGGAAGAAGGCGTCGACCAGCTCGCCCTGGTTCCCGTCGGTCCGGGTGAAGCGGGCGCGGAGCGGGATCCGGTTGCCTCGACCGTCCCAGGCGTCGCGGCCGCTGATCTCACGGGCGTCGAGCTGCAGCGAGGCGATCCCCGCCTGGGCCAGCGTCCGCCACTCGTCCCGGGGACCCACGCCGTCGTGGTTCCGATCCGACCAGACGTGCAGGTTCGAGAAGACAGGGTCCTTCGCGTCGATTGCGCGATCGCCGTTCGCGTCGAGCTCGGCCAGCGCGGCGAACCCGTCTGCGAACCTGGCGCCGCCAGAGCGATTGCCGAAGAGTTCGGAGGCATCGTCCACCTGGCCATTCTGGTTGCGATCCAGCACGAGCAGGGCATCGCCCGAGGAAACCCAGGCCGTGCGAACCGGAGTGCCACTCGCCAGCAGGTCGAACTGGACGCCGCCGGACATCGGGGTCAGCTCGATGCCGTTGCCGTCCAGGTCGAGCACGAGCGGAGACATCCCGCACACGCCCTGGTCCCTCAGCTCCTCATACGCCTCGTTCGCCCAGTTGAGCAGGTCGATCTGGACCATCCGGCAGGCCATGCCCTGCGCCTGCTCCACCTCGTCGGCGACTTCGTCGCGCGCCGGCCCGACAACGTCGCGTCGGCAGCCGACCTCCTGATTCATCTCGACGTCCGACTCCTCCATCTCGACCGGCTGGTCGAGGTGGGTGCAGTCGTATTCGTACCCGAGCGAGAGCTCCTCGAGCCGCGCATTCACCTCCTGGCAGAAGCGCGCCTGGGCCTGTTCGCGGACGGCCGCGCAGTCCCCCTGGTCGATCCCGGACCAGAACCCGCCGTCGTCCGTGGAGGATCCGCCGTTGTCGAACGGGAAGCCGCCGTCGTCGGATCCGAACCACCCCTCGTCGATGAACCCGCCGTCCGCCCCGAACGGGCTTCCACCGTCGGCCAGGAGCTCGCAGTTCGGCGCCTGGATCGGCGCCTGCTCGAGGTTGAATGTCACCGTCCCGAGACCACCGTCGGATGCATTGTTCGAGCCGCCCTTGCCGCCCTCATCCTCCGGCAAGCAGCCGGTAAAGGGGATCTCCGCGAGCAGCTCGCCGAAGACGTCGAACACCTGGAGCGTGGGCGCGCTCTGGTTCATGTCGATCTTCGTTACAATCGGTGAGTCGGTGCAGCGCTCCAGGGAGCTGTCGGCCTGGCACGAGACCTGAATCTCGCCGTTCGACCTGACCCGGGCCTCGAGCCAGTGAAGTGCATCCGGGTTGGGATAGCTCCGCTGCTCCAACTTCAGGACGCCGGATTCGGCAGTGAACTTGATCCGCGCCTCGAGAGCCGTCGCGGGAACAGACAACTGCGAGACGCCGCAGCCACTGCCCAGCATTGCAACGGCCAGAACCATGCCCATGTGTTTCATCGCGTTCTCCGTGTGGGGGATCACCTCGGATCCCGTCGGCGGGCACAGGGCAAGGTCGATGCCACCCAGAAGGCATGAAGTTTCGGGCGTTTACGAAGCGTCGTTGTCACTCATGGGTGACAGGCGGAGCGTGCTCGCGCAGGGCAGCCGGACTGTCCACTTTCCAACCTCGGGACAAGTCGCCGGGCGATGTGCCGCGATGCGTCATTCGATACGAGAGATGAGTAGGTTGCACGCATGCCGCACCTTCAGTCAAACGGGTTGAACATCCACTTCGAGGAGGCCGGCGCCGGGACGACACCGCTCGTCCTGGTGCACGGAAACTTCGGCTCGTGGCGATGGTGGCAGCCCGTGTTCGATCGGCTGCCTGCCGGGATGAAGGCGTGGGCCCCCTCCCTCCGGGGCTGCGGCACGACGGCAGAGGGCGCGCCCGACTTCAGCATTCCGCGCCTGGCCGAGGATCTGCGGGAGTTCATCTCGGGCGTTCGACTCCGCCGCGTCCATCTGGTGGGGCATTCACTCGGGGGCTGCGTGGCGCTCCAGCTCGCGCTGACCGCCCCCGAACTGCTGTCCAGCCTGACGTTGATCGCGCCCGGTCCGCCCACGGGGCTGGCGGGGATGCGCGAGGCGAACACGCGTACGGCCCGGAAATTGAAGATGATCGACCCGGACCACGCGCCTTCCATGGCCGCGATGTACTCGATGTACCAGATGAGCCGCGTGCTCGGGACGCACCGTCGACTCCTCCGCTCGTCGCTGGTGGAGATGATGCCGACCGCGCAGCTCGACCCGACGCAGTTCGAGGAGT
>JBAWAM010000717.1:0-1724 GCA_049589315.1 Myxococcaceae bacterium | reverse complement strand
TGCGGCGAGCCGCCGGAGGATTGCATGGGCGTGGCGATCAACTTCGTCGAGCCCAACCCTGCGGCGCAGTTGAGCTACGAGCAGGACCTCGACGGGGACGGCTCGAACGGGGTCCAGGCCGACGTTTCGGTGGCCGTGAAGGACCTGTGCGGGAAGCCCGCGGTGATGACGCTCGCGAAGCTCGACCGCCGCAGCCCGGACGAGGAGGCGTGGGGTGACGAGAAGCAGGGCGAGCTCGAGGAGGGGAAGGCGACCTTCCGGAGCGTGACCTTCCGGCCGGGTGAGATCCTGCGCGTTCGCGTGGTGCAGCAGGGGCGGGACACCGAGCACCCCAAGACCCAGCCGTACAACGTGTTCAATCCCAACGCCCGGCCGGTCGTGACCGAGTTCACGTTCCAGCAGGACGTCAACAAGGACAGGACGCTGAATGCGTCCGAGCTCACCGGCGGCGCCACGCCGGTCGCGGTACTCAAGACCTCGAATGCGGTCGGTCCGGTGGAGATCCAGGACGAGATCTCCGGCGTCGTGTTTGGCACCGGTACCGTTGCGGAGGGCGGGACCGCGACCGTCGCGCTGTCTGCGCTGCCCGACAAGACCAGCGGTACCTATTCGCTCGTGGCGGTGGTGAAGAACGCGAGCGGGCTCGAGAACAAGCGGAAGGATGCGACGCCCGAAGATCCGCGGAACGACGCCGCGTTTGCGACGCTGAAGATCGACCTCGTTGCACCGGTGGTGACGATCCTCACTCCGGCCGATACCGTGTTTGGACCTTCCGATGACGCTGATTCCACGACCCCGGGCTTCCAACTCGTCGTGAACGCGATCGTGGGTGCAGACTCGAACAAGGTGGAGATCGACGTCGGCAACGTGCACAGGACCCCGACCCACTCCGCCGGCTCCATCTCCGAGCCCGTGACGCTCGACGCGCCCGGGACGACCGAGTACACCCTGCGGGTGACCGCGACCGACGAGGGCGGCAACGAGACCTTCGCCGAGCACTCGTTCACGATCGATTACGATCCCCCGACCGTGGAGATCACCTCTCCGCTGGCGTCGGGTGGCCCGTACGACTCGTTCACCCAGACCGTGAGCGCGCAGGTGACCGGCGCCGATGGGCAGAAGGTGCGCTTCTTCACCCGGCCTGCGGGTAACACGACGGTGAAGGATCCGCTGCAGGAGACTGAAGTCCAGACCGGTGTTGCCAGCGCCCAGGTGACCCTCCCGGGTGGCCGGCGCGACATCATCGCCGAGGTCGAAGACGCAGCCGGGAACCTGGCGACCGACGACGAGCTGAACGTCGACATCCAGGGCCGGGGCTGCGAGGTGGTGCTATCCGCTCCGGCGGGTAGCCCCGTCACCCTGATGGGGAGCAACGACATCGACCCGAATACCGCCGGGCTGCAGTTCGTGGTTCGCGGCAACAGCGCGAACTGCTCGAACGCGCCGGTGGAGCTGTTCATCGATGGGGCGGTTGTCTCGCAGGTGAACACGGGGCCCAACGGAGACTTTGTGTTCCCCGTGACCCTCTCCGAGGGCACGCATCAGGTGACCACGCGGATGACCGACCCGTTCGGGGCGGTGAACGAGGATGGCTCGGCAGTCACCGTCGACGTGACGGCTCCGGTGCTCACGTTCCCTGCGAACAACGCGCGGCTGACCGCGTCGGTCGACCTCCAGGAGCAGGTCCCGGGCGCTCAGCAGAACCTGTCGTACACGTCGGGCTC
>JBAWAM010000716.1:0-2036 GCA_049589315.1 Myxococcaceae bacterium | reverse complement strand
ACACGCACACGCTCGATTCGGCTGGACAAGGTCTGCAGCAGCTGCGGCGGCGAGCTCGACGAGTGGGAGGGGCAGACGGAGGACTCGGAGGAGATTGACATCCTCGTCCGCAAGTTCGTGGTCGTGAAGCACCGGCGGCAGTAGTACCGGTGCAACCGGAGTCGGATGGGTCCGGTCCGCGACGATCACCTTCGCGCCCGAATCTTCGCGCATGAACTACAGCCGGGGGGACGGGTAGAAGGGATCGAGCGCGGCATGGATGCCGTTGGCCTTGAGCACGCCCATGAGCGCCGAAAATGGCGACCACTCCCAGCGAACGTTCCCGACGCGTCGATGACGACCTGCGACATCGCGGGATCGTAGCATCGCGAGGCGCGCGTTCATCGGAACGGGGTGAAACATGGCGACGAGCTTCACGGCCATCCTTTTTCAACGACAGCACTTCGGCAACGATCCGGGGACCTTCGACGACGTGGAACCGAACGTCCCGTTCGCCGGACCCTCAAAGAGCTTTTCCTTCAATTGCCCCGGCGTCGATTCGAGCGAGACGGCGTTCATCGTGTTTCAGGCGCGGGACGTCGACCACTCGAGGAACGTTCTTCAAATCAACGGCATCGACGTCTTTGGCGGGCTGCCGCCCAGCCCCGCGAGGGATGCGTGGAACGCCAACATCCTCCTCGTCGAGGTGCATCACCAGCTGAAAGAAACCGGCAACGTGCTGCACGTCGAGTCTCGTACGTCGAACGGCTCGGCCAGCGGCGACATCGACGACTTCATCGTCGACAACATCGTGATTGTGTACAAGGTTCGCGACGCCTCGGTACGGCTGCCCACGTTCAGCGGTGATCTCGGCGCGTTTCTGAAGACCGAGCTCATGGGTTCGATCGGCAACGTGAAGGGATCCGGCGGCGGCGCGGAAGCCGGGGACCAGCACAACGAATACGTGCTGCCAACGCCGTCGCAACTGGCGGCATGGCGCACCGTGTTCCGCAGCCTGCTCGCCGGCTCCTGGGGGAGCGGACATCTCCAGGCCAGACAGATCAGCGGCACATACAACGTCGTCGAGTTCGGCGACACGCCATCGGGACGGACCTACTACGTCCTGATGGAGGGGCTGCCGGGCGCCATCCCAGCACCCGCGGCGCATCCCAGCAGCGTGACGATCACCGATCCGGCGGACCCCACGCGTCGAGGCTGGGGGACGTATGTGTTCGATCCCCAGCCTCAACGCGCGCTCAGCCTGTCGGCGCCGCATCCAATGGATGACCTCGAGACGGAGGATCAGGCCATTGAAGCCTATCTCGTGCTCCGGGCCCGCACTCTTCTGCTTGCAGGAACGGATCGAGACCAGAACATCGCGCTTGCGACCTGCGCGCAGTCGCTGCGTCCCTACCTGGAGGCCGATGTGTCGCACACGGCTGAGTCGGTCTTCCAGATCGCTTTCGAAGAGATCTACTCGAGCGACGCGATCACGTGGCACCTGCAGTTTCACGGGAACGCCGACGCCTGCAATCAGGATGTGTTTTTGAGCAACGGCGTCATCCCTCCGCCCGCCATGCTCCATACGCTCGGGGCGAACATCGCGGCCGCGTCGGCAGCCGCAGCCCAGGGCGGACCTGTCCTCACGGTTGACGTCTACGACTCCGACGGCGACTGCCAGGCGCGCGGCACGGACAACATGCAGATGAGGTTCGCCTCCGGGCGGCCGCACGCGAGCATCTGCGCGGACGCGAACCTTCCGCTGGGACCGTCGCGGTTCATTCACGTGGAGCAGCGCCGCGATGCGCGCCGAGCCCCCGACCCTGGAAGGCCCCCCGGGCGGAACCGGGGCGTCGTGTTGAACGGGATCAGGACCACGTTTCCGTAGCACCGTTAGCTGGATGCAGGATCAGACGGGCGCGTCGGTGAGTGCCGAAGCCATCGACGCCCGCGCCAGCCGTGGTGACCTCGGTTCGGCTGGCTGGATGGCCGGGACCAAACTGATACAGATCCGCGCAATGTCGATGCCGGCTCGTCGGTGCTGCTCGGCCTGGCGT
>JBAWAM010000715.1:0-1551 GCA_049589315.1 Myxococcaceae bacterium | reverse complement strand
CCCCCAGCCCCTGTCGAAGTCCAGCCCTCGGACACGGCCCCTGCCCCTTCCGAGCCTTCCGCGCCCGTCGTCGAGATCGCTGCCGCGGAAACCGCGCCCGCGCCCGCTCATGAGACGCACGAGCCTTACGAGGCGACCGCGCCGGCGGAAGGTGCACCTGCCGCGGAGGCTGTGGTCGAGATGGAGGCGAAGGAATCCGCTCAGCCCCAGCAGGCCAACGAGGAGCGCGGCGAGCGTCGCGCGCCCCGCGATCAGCGCCCTCGGGAGAAGCAGCGCCGCCGGGATCGCGAGGAGAAGAAGTCCGAAGCTCGCCCGTCGAAGGAAGCGCGCAAGGCGCCGCGCATCGAGGACTTGCTCAAGGTCGGCCAGGAGGTGGTGGTCCAGGCATCGAAGGACCCCATCGGCACCAAGGGCGCCCGGCTCACCTCGCACATCTCCATCCCCGGCCGGCACCTGGTGTTCATGCCGACGGTGGACCACATCGGCATCAGCCGCCGCATCGGCAACGAGAAGGAGCGCCGCCGGCTGCGCGACATCGTCGAGCGGCTTCGTCCGCCCGGGACCGGCTTCATCGTCCGCACCGTCGCGGAGAACGTGCCGCAGGAGAAGCTGGAGTCGGACATCCGCTTCCTCATCGAGGTGTGGAACGAGGTGGTGCGCCGCAACGAGAAGCGCCGCGGCCCCGGCCTGCTCCACCCCGACCTCGACCTGATCCTCCGCGCCACCCGCGACCTGTTCGCGCAGGACGTGGAGAAGCTGGTCGTGGACGATCGCGAGGAGTACGAGCGAATCCTGCAGTTCGTCACCGCGCAGGATCCGGCGCTTCGCGACCGGATCGTGCTGCACGAAAGCGAGGAGCCCTGCTTCGACGCCTACGGCATCGAACAAGAGCTCAAGCGCGCCACCCAGCGGAAGGTGTGGCTCAAGAGCGGCGGGTACCTGATCATGGATCAGGCCGAGGCGCTCACCGCGATCGACGTCAACTCGGGCCGCTACGTCGGCAAGAAGAGCCTCGAGGAGACGATCACCAAGATCAACGTCGAGGCGGCGAAGGAGATCGTCTACCAGCTCCGGCTGCGGAACATCGGCGGCATCATCATCTGCGACTTCATCGACATGGAGAAGCCGCAGAACCGGGACAAGGTCTTCAAGACGCTCCAGGAGGCGCTCGGCCGCGACAAGGCCAAGACCAACGTCCTGCGGATCTCCGAGCTCGGCCTCGTGGAGATGACGCGCAAGCGCGTCCGCGAGTCCATCGGCCGCATGCTGCACGAGGACTGCAGCTACTGCGAGGGCAAGGGCTACGTGAAGACGGCGACCACCGTCACCTACGAGATCTTCCGGGAGATCCGCCGCGAGGCGCAGGGCTACAAGGATCCCGTCCTGGTCATCAACTGCAACCCCGAGGTCGCGCGGATGCTTCAGGGTGAGGAGCGCAATGAGCTTCGTCACCTGATGGATCGCTTCAACAAGTCGATCCAGGTGAAGGCGCAGCAGAACTACCACCGGGAGCAGTACGACATCTACGGACGTCCGGCGCAGGCGCAGGAT
>JBAWAM010000714.1:0-2709 GCA_049589315.1 Myxococcaceae bacterium | reverse complement strand
GTTCGCCGCCGGCGGCCACCCATAGACGATGGCGGTGCGGGCGATCGCGCAGCCCGGCGCGAAGGTCCGGGCCGCCTGCTCGGCCACGGCCTTGGTGGTCGCGTACACGCCGCGGGGATTCGGAAGCGCCTCCTCGTCGTATGGGCCCGCGTCGCCGTCGAACACGTAGTCGGTGGAGACGTGCACCAGGTGCGCCCCGGCCGCGGTCGCCGTTTTCGCCACGTGCACCGTGGCATTCACGTTGGCCGCCCAGGCGCCGGCCGGGTCCCGCTCGCACCCGTCCACGTTCGTCATCGAAGCCGGGTGCAGGACGACGCCGGGCCTGGCCTCGGCCACCGCCTGCGCCACGTCCGCTTCGACCGTCAGGTCACAGCTCACGTAGTCGTGAGCGCCCGGTACGCGCCTCGGACCGCGCCCCAGCCCCACCACGGAGTAGCCGGCGGCAAGGGCCTGCGCACAGAGGCGGCTGCCGACCAGTCCGTTCGCGCCGGTGATCAGGATTCGCATGGATGTCCCGCCTCAGGCCGCCAGCCGCGTCCGGTACTGAGACTCGTAGTACTGACGGTAGGCGCCGCTCGTCACGCGCTCCCACCAGGTGCGGTTGTCCACGTACCAGCGCACCGTCTCCTCGAGGCCCTGCTCGAACGTGTGCGCCGCCTTCCATCCCAGCTCGGTGCGGATCTTCGTCGGGTCGATGGCGTAGCGCCGGTCGTGGCCCGGGCGGTCCTGCACGTATTTGATCAGGGTCTCGGGCTTCCCGGTGAGCGCGAGGATGCCGCGCACCAGGTCGAGGTTGCGCCGCTCCGCCCCGCCGCCGATGTTGTAGACCTCGCCCGCGCGCCCCTTCTCCAGGGCGAGCAGCAGCGCGGCGCAGTGGTCCTCGACGTGCAGCCAGTCGCGCACGTTCTGGCCGTCCCCGTAGACGGGCAGCGGCCGATCGTGGAGCGCGTTGACCGTCATCAGCGGGATGAGCTTCTCGGGGAACTGATAGCGCCCGTAGTTGTTGCTGCAGCGGGTGACCACCACGTCGAGCCCGAAGGTGTGGTGGTACGCGAGCGACACCAGATCCGCGCTCGCCTTGGAGGACGAGTACGGGCTGGAGGGCTGCAGCGGAGAAGACTCCGTGAAGGCGCCGGTGGGGCCGAGGCTGCCGTAGACCTCGTCGGTGGAGACCATCAGGAAGCGCCGGATGCCCGCGGCCTTCGAGGCCTCCAGCAGCACCTGGGTCCCCAGCACGTTGGTCTGGATGAACACCTCGGGGCCGAGGATGGAGCGGTCGACGTGGCTCTCCGCCGCGAGGTGCATCACCGCGTCGATGCGGTGCTGGCGCAGCACGAGGTCGAGCAGCTCGCGGTTGACGATGTCGCCGCGGACGAAGACGTGGCGGGGGTCCCCTTCGAGGTCGGCCAGCGTCTCGAGGTTGCCCGCATACGTCAGCTTGTCGAACGTGACGACCGTACAGTCCGGACGCTCGCGGCGCAGGTATTTGACGAGATTGGAGCCGATGAAGCCGCAGCCACCGGTGACGAGTACATTCATAGAGTCGTGCCCCCTCGGCGACCGTGTATGACTGTTCCGCGAACGACGTCAAGGCGGCCGGCATCCGGAGTTTCCAAAGAAAACTGCAGCTCGGCTGGACACTCGAAGGGGTAGCGTGATTCCCTACCCCGCCATCTTCGAAGCGCAACGGGGGAGTCATGCAGGTCGCCATTCGTGCCGTGTTCGTGGGCGAGGGGAGTCTCCTCGCGAAGTGTGCCGACGTGTTCCGGAGCGCCGGGCACGTGGTGGAGGCGGTGGTCGCCGCCGATCCCCGCCTTCAGGAGTGGGCGCACGGGCTGGACGTCCCGGTGATCGCGCCGGGCGCGGGCCTGGCGGACCGGCTGAAGGGCCGCGACTTCGACTACCTGTTCAGCGTCGCCAACCTGTCGATCATCCCGGCGGACGTGCTGGCGCTGCCGAAGGCGATGGCGATCAACTTCCACGACGCGCTGCTGCCCCGCTACGCAGGGTTGCACGCGACGAACTGGGCGCTGCTCCACGGAGAGCAACGTCACGGCATCACCTGGCACGAGATGCTGGCCCAGGTGGATGCGGGCCGTCTCCTGGTGCAGCGCGAGGTTGAGATCAGCCCGCAGGACACCGCATTCAGCCTCAACGCGCGGTGCTGGGAGGCAGGCCTCGAAGGGTTCACCGGGCTGGTGGCGCAGCTCTCCGCCGGGACGTTGAGCCCGGTGGCGCAGCCCACCGAGGGCCGCAGCTACTTCGGCAAGTACCAGCGTCCGGCGGCGGCGTGCACGTTCAAGCCGGCGGCGCCCGCGTCCGAGTGGAGCCAGCTCTACCGCGCGCTGCAGTTCGGCCCGTCCCCCAACCCGCTCGGCCTGCCCAGGCTCCGGGTCGGCGGACAGGTGGTGGTCCCGGGTTCGCTCGAGCTGCTGGAGTCGCGCTCTGCCCACGCGCCCGGCAGCGTGAGCTTCGTCTGCCCGCATGGCCTGGAGCTGCGGGTGCAGACCGCGGACGTGGAGGTGTCGCTCAAGGGGCTCACCACCCTCGAGGGCCGCGTGGTGGACACGCGCACCCTGGGGGTCGCGCCGGGGACGATGCTGGAAGGGCTGACCGCCGGGTCGGCTGCGCAGCTCACCCTGCTTCACGAGACGAGCGCGCGCCACGAGACGGCCTGGGTGGAGCGCCTGCAGTCGCTCGCGCCGGTGG
>JBAWAM010000713.1:0-3655 GCA_049589315.1 Myxococcaceae bacterium | reverse complement strand
CGGTGCGATCGTCGCTTCCGGTCACGGTGAACTGGAGGACGTCCAGCTGCGGGCAGGCCGCGCCGGAGCCGTCGCACGGATTGGACACCAGCTTGACCTGTGGGGCCGAGAGGGTCACCGCGCCCGGCGGCTGCGCGTCCTCACCGGCGTCCGCTTCGGCGTTCCAGTGGGCGGGCACCCCGGCATCCATGTCGAGGCGCTGCATGTCACGCGGCGCCTGAACGAGGGAACACGCGTCCGACGGGGCGGGCGCCAGGGTGATGGTGAGTGCACAGCAAGAGGCCAGAAGGAGCGCCTGCCGCATCCGGGCCACCCCAGACGTGTCGCGGACAGCAGACTCAGGTTCCCTGGTCACGGCAGGCAGACCAACCTTCCGCACGTCACCTGCGAGCAGGGGCCTTCGAGGAGCTGCCCTTCGAGGTAGCAGTCCGGCGGGGGCGCTTCGCAGGAGATCGCGCACTGCGCCTCGCCGGCGTCCACGTCGCAGACCACGGTGCCACACGTCAGCGTGGAACACGGGCCAGAGGTCACCGCTCCCTTGACGTAGCAACCCTGCGGCGGCGGTTCGCAGGAGATCGCGCAGTACGACGGCTCGCCTCCGTCCACGTCACAGATCAACTCCCCACAGGTCAGCGACCCACAGGGGCCCTCGGTGATCATTCCCTCGAAGCGACAGCCCGGGGGCGGCGAGCAACGCGCGGCACATTGGCCGTTGCCGATGTGCCACTGCCTGAAGAACTCCTCGAGTTCTGAACCGCATCCGCTGAACGCCACGACCACGACTGCACACGTCAGGCTGAGTCCGCTCTTCATGTTCACCGCTCCTGTGTTCCCTCGTTTCACAGCAAGCGGGGTGCCAGAGGCACACACTCGTACACGAGCGTAATCACGGCCTGGGAACGCCGATCTTCGACAGATTTCTGAGCTTCGCAGGGCATGCCCGCCTCGGCCGCGTCGAGTCACGCGCGCTTGCAGGCGTCCAGTGCCGGTCGGGACCCATGTCTCGGCCGCCGATGGTCGAAGGTGTTCAAGCGACCCATCGTGCTGCCCCCAGTCGCAGTGACGGTGCCCCCTTCATGACACAGCCCTTCCTCGTGCCGCTCATGGCCGGTCTGTTCGCCGTGCTCGCGCCTGCCCAGGATTCCGCTCAACCCGCCGCACGCGCGAAGCGGGTCATCCTGTTCCAGATCGACAACCTCCACTACGAGGCCGCCAAACGGCTCAACCTGACAAACGTCCTCGCCCTCGAGGCCGCGGGCACCAGCGTGGTCGTCGCCCTCGTTCCGGTTCCCTGGCATCCGACCACCGGGGAGTACGGCAAGGTGCACACGACCTCGCTGCCGAACCCCGTGACGCTGGCCGGAACGGTGTTTCTGCGCGCCGATCAGCCCATGATTCAGTCGAGCTTCCCGGGCGTCAGGGCGCACATCGCCAACACCCGGGCGTATTCGAGCCTCAACGCAGGCTTCACGGTCGTCAAACTCGATTCGTCTCTCAAGGACGAGCAGATCATCGCCCAGGCCAAAGAGGTCTACTCCACCGGCGATCCGCCCACGTTCTCGCGCATCGTCTTGCAGGATTCGAACGATCGAGGCGGCTCGCTCGTCGCGAATGCGCGGCCCGGAACGCCCTGGAAGAACGACCTCTTCGCCACCGGCTCACCCTTCATCAAGGAGGTGAAGGAGGCCGACGCGATGCTGGGCGACTTCATCGCGTTCCTGAAAGAGAAGAAACTCTGGAACGACACCTTGTTCATTCTCACCGCGGACGGCGCGTCACACGTGGGATGGCATCCGATCGAGTTCGAAGACTCCGCGCGGGTCCCGCTCATCTTCGTCGGCCCCGGCATTGCCCAGGGAAAGGTCATTCCCTACGCGGAGAACATCGACATCGTTCCGACGATCGCCAAACGCCTGGGCGTCCGCCACCCGAACCCCGATGGCGGGACGGGACGGGTCCTCGAGGAGCTCAACCCCGGCGTCGAAGCACCGAAGTCGCCGCACTACCTCGAGCGCTTCAACGCGACGGTCCGCGACTTCCTGACGCTCAGCTCCCGGATGAGACTGGAGGTCAAGAAGCACCCTGGCTACGGGATCGCGCTGATGCACACCGCGAACGACGGCAAGGACCGGAAGCTGTTCTTCGGCGTGGACCGGATCATGGACTGGCCTGAGGCCGGGTCCGTGAAGAACCTCGCCGAAACGAACGAGACGGTTCTGCGGTGCTTGAGGGCGCTGGTGGAGCAGGAGACCACGGGCAAGGATCACACGAAGATGTTCTCCCAGCTCGGCTGCTGGTAGCGCCCCTCCCGCCCGTCAGAGCTTCTTGAACGCGCGCCGCACCGCCTGGAGCGTGTGATCGATCTCCCTGTCGCCGTGGGCGAGGGAGACGAACGCGGACTCGAACTGCGACGGCGGGAGGTACACGCCGTCCTCGAGGAGCAGGTGGTAGAAGCGGCCGAACTTCGCGGTGTCCGCCTTCTTCGCCGACGCGTAGTCGAACACCGGCTCCGAGGTGAAGAACGCGGTCCACATGCTGCCCACGCGGTTGAGCGTCAGCGGTACGCCGGCTTCGCGCGCGGCCTGCTCGATCCCGTCGCACAGCTTCTTGCTGGTGGCCTCGAGGCGGTCGTAGATGCCCGGCTCGGCGAGCGCGCGCAGGCAGGCGATGCCGGCAGCCACGGCCAGCGGATTCCCGCTCAGCGTCCCCGCCTGGTAGATGGGGCCCTCCGGCGCGATCTTCGACATGATGTCCCGACGGCCCCCGTAGGCACCGACCGGGAGCCCTCCGCCGATCACCTTGCCCATCGTGGTGAGATCCGGCCTCACCCCGAAGCGCTCCTGCGCGCCGCCGCGGGCGAGCCGGAACCCGGTCATCACCTCGTCCATGATGAACAGGGCGCCGTGCTTCCTGCAGAGGGCCTGGATGCCCTGGAGGTAGCCCTCGCGCGGGACGAGCACGCCCATGTTGCCGACCACCGGCTCCAGGATGAGGCAGGCGATCTCGCTGCCGTGCTGAGCGAAGAGCTGCTCCAGCGCCGCCAGGTCGTTGTACGGCGCGGTCAGGGTGAGCTTCGCGACCGCCGCCGGAACGCCGGGGGAGTCGGGCAGCCCCAGGGTCTCCACGCCCGAGCCCGCCTTCACCAGGAACGGATCCGCCGCGCCGTGGTAGCAGCCCTCCAGCTTCACGATGAAGTCGCGGCCGGTGAACCCGCGCGCCAGGCGGACGGCGGCCGAGGTGGCCTCGGTTCCGCTGTTGACGAGCCGGACCTTCTCGATCGACGGCTTCGCCTGGGTGATGAGCTCGGCGAGCGTGACCTCGGCGGCGACCGGCGCACCGAAGGACGTTCCCCCGCGAGCGGCCTCGATCACCGCATCCACGGTCGCCGGGTGGGCGTGCCCCAGGATGAGCGGTCCCCACGAGCCGACGTAGTCGACGTATGTGTTCCCGTCGACGTCGGTGAGCCAGGCGCCCTCGCCTTTCGCGAAGAAGACCGGGTTGCCGCCCACGCCGCGGAAGGCGCGAACGGGCGAGTTGACACCGCCCGGCATCAACTCCCGAGCGCGAGCGAACAGGTTCTCACTGTGGGTGTGGTTCATCGCGCGGATGCTCCATCAAGCAGGGATTCAGGGCCAGCAGTTCCTCGATGACTATC
>JBAWAM010000712.1:0-3544 GCA_049589315.1 Myxococcaceae bacterium | reverse complement strand
CATGGACCCCGCAGAACGCCGTGGGAAACCAGGAGAGCGACCCGTCTGCCGTCGTGTACGCGGTGGGCTACAGCACCGCCCAGGTCATCGCGCCACCCAGCCCGTGACCAGACCGGCGGCTCACCGGATCGCAGGGCAAGTGCTCGCGCGGCCATGCGTAAGCCCTCTCTCTTCGCCGCGGTCGCGGTCGCTTCCGTCCTCTGCGTGTTTGCCTGCTCTTCCGAGCCAACCGAGTCGACGAGCTCGTCACCCACGGTCACCAGCCAGCAGTGTAGCTCGCGGTGTCAGTCGAAGATGATCTCGTGCCAGGCCCCGGCGGGCCAGGTCTCGCAGAGCTGCGCTACGCTCTGCGGCAACAGCCTGACAGAGGCGCAGATGTCGTGCCTCGAGGCGAAGAGCTGCGAGGACCTCGCCAGGGTCGACTCGTACGAGGAGATGTGCCCGCGCGACACCACTTCGTCGACGTCCAACTCGTCGAACGGCGGCAAGGAATGCACGCCCGGCGCCGCACCGACCTGCAACGCGGCGGGCGACAGCGTCGTCACCTGCAGGGAGATCGCCGGCAAGGCGGTCCCGGAAACCGAACGGCCAGTGCGGCTACTGCACCGACAAGAGCGACTGCCATGGCGGCTACGTGTGCGCGTGCAAAGACGGCCAGCGCGTTCTCGTGGACGTGCCCTACGGCTGCATCGCGAGCCAGTGCCAAGACACGAGCACGGCGCCCCCCGATTGCGAGAGGGCGTGCCAGTTCCACGGCGGAGCGCAGTAGACCAGGCTCCGACTCGTAGCCCGGAGCATGCTCGCGAAGAACGCCTTCGTCCTCGCCGTCACCGCGTTCAGCTCGACGACGACGGGACCGTCGCGCCGGGCCGGAGGACGGGCACCTACGGAGCGATCGACCTGAACCGATCAGATCACCTGATCGGTTTGCGTCTTCCGAGCAGCAGGCGGTCCGAACATCATGGCGACCTGGCCTCCTGCTCCGGTGATGGAGCGGCCTCGGCCAGCAGACGCGCAGCGCGCACATAGTCGAGCGTGTGGCCACGAGGCCGGTCGCGCCAGAACGGCTCGATCGCCTCGAAGCGCTTCAGCGGATCGCGGCGGACCGCGTGGCAGAGCTTGGCGAGGCACGAAGGGCACGGCTCGAGCGGCCGCGCGTCGGCCTCCAGGTCGTGGTTGCTCCCGTTCATGACGCACTCCCACGCGATGCAGTGCACGATCCACAGCATGTGCGAGAGCTCGTGCACCGCGGTTCCCAGCGTCCGATGCAGACAGTGCTCGAACGCCGCGACGGACTCGGCCGGATCTCCATTCCGGTAGATCGACCAGACACCGACGTGTTCGTGCAGCGAGGCCTGGCCGTAGACGAAGTTCCAGCGTGGGTCCGGGAAGAGGTCCTCCGCCGTCAGGGCGAGCAGCGCGACCGCGTCCGAGGGTCGTCGCTTCATCAGGTAATCGAGCACCCACGGAGAGAAGACCTGCGGTCCGGGGTGGAGCCGGCGGGCCTGGGCAGGAATCGTCGAGGAGGGGAGCCTCGGGAGCATCCGCACCTCGAGCCCGAAGTAGCGGCCCACGTAGTCGTGTGTCAGCGCGACCACCTGCGCCTGCGCCGGGGAGAAGTCACCGAGCGGCTGGAGGTAGATCGCCGAGCGCTTCGCATCCACGCCGACGAAATCCAGCGAGAGATACTCCGCGACCGACTGGCCGGACTCCGGCTGCTCGGCGAGCCAGTCGCCCGGCTGCGGCTTCGCTTTCGGCGCGTGAAGGGCCTTGAGCCGCTCGAAGCGCGGCTCCAGCACCTCCCGACGAAGTCTCTCCGCCCGGCCAACCATCGTTGAAGCAACGACGGCCGAAGGCGAATCAGTTCCGCAGGTGCGGCGGCGTGGAGAGGGCGCTCCGTCCCAGGTCCATCAGCGCGCGCTCCGCCGCAGAGGGCCGATAGCGGGCGAGGATCTGCTCTCGGCGATCATCCCGAACGTCGCGCTCCGTCGCGGTGCTCACGCGGATGCGCATCTCCGGAACGCGCGCGGAGAGGGTACGGATCGCCTCGTCGAACCGGTCCAGCGAATCATCGAACCCCACGCCGACGCGCTCGCGATCCGGCCGGTGAGGCGGCCACAGAATCACCTGCTCGAGCTCCAGCTCTCCGCCGCTTCGCGCGGCGATCCGCAGCTCGAGCTCGGCAGCGTCCCACGGCACCATCACGCCCGAGCGCGTCATCCCCCGCGCGTCGAACGTGAGCGCCTCCTGGCCGCCCGACAGATAGGCCACGCCGCGCCAGGCGATCCACGCGGGGATGACCACACCGACCCAGAAGAGCGCGTGAACCCCGAGCGCGAGCAGCGCCACCGGCAGGGCGATCACCGCCGCGATCGCGACGAGCAGCAGCGCGTGCTTCCAGCGCCGGGAAGAGTTGAAGGTGTAGGTCGTTTCCATCGCGCTCAGAGGCTCAATCAGACGTTCAGGAAGATGTGATCCGCAGGAATGCCCCGCTGGCGCAGCGACGTCCGGACGTCCCCGACCATGCCCGTCTGCCCGCACACGAAGGCCACCGCATCTTCGAGCGACTCCTGCGGCAGGTGCGCCTGGACATAGCCGGTCAAGCCATTCCACCCCGGGGCGCCCGGCTGGCTGACCGTCTGGATGACCGTGATGCCGCTCCGCTGCCAGTCCACGAACTCGTCCTGGTAGGCGAACGCGCTCGGGGTACGAGCTCCGAAGAACAAGGTGATGTCGCGGAACGCTTCGCGCTCCCGCCGCAGCGAGAAGATCAACGAGCGGATCGCGCTGATCCCGGACCCCGTCGCGAAGAGGAGGACGCGATGTCCTCGGCCGCGCTCGAGCGGAAAGCCGGGGCCCTCCGGCGCGGTGAGGCGGACCCGGGTCCCGACGGGCGATTCAATGAGGGAATCGGCGAGCTCCGAGCCCTCCTTCACCAGCAGCTCGAAGCGCTCCGCGCTCACGCCCGGTTCGGAGGCGATGGCGAAGATGCCTTCCCCCGAGCCGTCGAGGCGCAACCGGACGTACTGCCCCGGCAGCACGTGCGTCCCCACGAGCGGAGATCCCTTCACGTCGATCAGGACCTCGTGAAGGCCCGCCGCGGCTGGATGGCTGGTCGCCACCTTCCCCTCATGCCACTCCGTCATCCCCTCGGTTCTAATCGAAACAACGTCGAGGCGCAGGCCCTCTCTCTTCGTCTGCTAGTCTTGGGGGTCGTGAGAGTCCTCGTCTTGATCGCGGTTTTTCTCCTTGGCCTCGTCGGGGTGCTGTTCCCGGTCATCTACCTGTACACCGCGAGCAAGCTGCCGCAGCTCGAGAGCGAGTTCGACCTCGAGAGCCACTTCCGGAACTCGGTCGAGGGCGAGCGCATCAGCCTCCAGGCGGCCCTGTCCGAGAAGGCTCCGCGGCCCGTCAAGTTCGAGCGGCCGGACTTCAGCACCTTCCCGAAGGACCTGGTGGCGCTCTACATCTCGGAGATGGGCTGCCCGACCTACTTCGAGTCGCCCCGCGAGGAGGGACCCCGCTGGGGGTGGCGGCTGTTCAC
>JBAWAM010000711.1:0-5295 GCA_049589315.1 Myxococcaceae bacterium | reverse complement strand
GGTCAGGTCCATGGCTTCGAACTGCTGCGGCGCGCCGGCATCCGTCGCCGGGGTGTCGTTGCGCGAGCGCAGGAGCAGCACGGACGCGACGATCAACACGCCGATGGCGACCGCGGTCCCGATCGCGACGCGCCTGGCCTGATCCGGAGTCACCGCGGCAGGCTCCGCAGGCGCCATCTCTGCGCGCTCCCCTTCGAGATCGAGTCGGAACGAGGGGCGGCTCGCGACGTCGGCCTGGACAGGCTCGCGGGTGATCGCATCCGGGAGGACGATGCCTTCGGGCCACTCCACTTCGGGCTCCGCGTCTCCGAGCTCATCGAGCGGCATGCTCATGAAATCCATGGGCAGGGTCGGGACCTCGGGGGCGGCCGCGGGGATCGGTGCGTCACCCCCGAGCTGGTTTGTCAGATGGTCGGACACGTTCACTCCCGGGCCGCGGTAGACCAGGTGGGACAGCAGGGCAGGGGACCCCTCGTTGAGGAACCCGGTGAACTTGATCCCGAAGCCGGGGAGCCCGCCGGTCGTCGGCAAGCGCTCGGCGTCGGCATCCCAGATCACCTCACCCTGGGCGAAGGGAAAGACCTGCCCCCTCGCTTCGAGTGACACCGACACCGGCGTGCCGGGATCGAACCTCGCGTCGGAGCGCACGAACATGCCGCCCTCGGAGATGTTGCCGGTCAGCAGGCGGTGGGAACGACCCGGCCCCTGGATCGGCGCGATGAACACCGGACGCGTGAAAGGAACACGCTGCTGACGCTCTTGCATGGTCATCCTCCGTCGCACCCATGCTGCAGCGGGATGTAGCACTCCGCCAATTCCTGGCCGCTGTTCAGCCGCCGAAGACGTGGCGAATCCACACCAGGGAGTAGCCGGTAATGGCCAGGGCCGCGATCGCGTCGAGCCCCACCCCGACCTTCATCATCGTGGGCATTCGGACGTAGCCGCTGCCGAAGACGATGGCGTTCGGCGGCGTTCCGGCGGGAAGGGCGAAGTCGCACGAGGCCGCGAGCGTGCTCGCGGCGAGCAGTGGAAACGAGGGCGGCAGCACGTTGAGCATCACGTTGATGGTCGCGGTGTTCGAGGCGACGCCGGACAGCAACACGGTGGCGACGCTGACCCCCAGGAGTTGTTGCCACTCCGGCCATTCGACCATCGCCCCCAGGCGCTGTCCCAACCAGGCGGAGAGACCACTGCCTTCGATGCCGGAGGCGAGCGCGAAGCTCCCTCCGAGCAGGACCAGGGTTCCCCAGGGGATCCGCTTCATCTGGCGGAAGGACAGTCCCCGGATCGCCACGAGGAACAACGCGGCCAGCATCGCCACCCAGGCCTCGTAGTGCTTCCCCTTGAGGTGGAACCAGGGCCGGATGAAGTCGCCGAAGATCCACAGCACCGCCGCGGTCCCGAAGACCGCCGCGACCCACCGCTCGCCCCGGGACATCGGGCCCAGCGCCGCGATCTCCCGGGCGAGCACGTCGCGACCCTGTTGGGCCTGCGGGTGATCGCGCTTCCCCACCTGCCACAGGACGAG
Source organism: Myxococcaceae bacterium (assembly GCA_049589315.1). Classification (GTDB taxonomy): domain Bacteria; phylum Myxococcota; class Myxococcia; order Myxococcales; family Myxococcaceae; genus JBAWAM01. The sequence goes on along the minus strand of JBAWAM010000711.1, from coordinate 3,767 downwards.
CCACAGCACCGGGACGAACAGCACGACGAACGGGACCCCGATGATCATGTATTCGACGAAGCCCAGCTCGTAGTCGAGCTTCTCCGAGAGGAAGCCGGCGAAGAGCGAGTTCGTAGGCGACCCGATCTTCGTGCCGATGCCGCCCACGTTCGCGGCGTAGGCGATCGAGAGCATCAGCGCCGCGCCATAGCCGCTCAGTCGACGGCCGCCCTCCGCCTGTTCGAGCTGTTTGATCAGCGCGAAGCCGATGGGGACCATCATGACCGCGGTCGCGGTGTTGGAGATCCACATCGACACCACTGCCGTCGCCACCAGCATCCCCAGCAGCAGGCGCCGTGGGTCGGTCCCGATGGCGTGCATGATGTGGAGCGCGATGCGGCGGTGCAGGTTCCACTGCTCCATCGCTGCGCCCAGTGCCATTCCGCCGAGGAACAGGAAGATGTACGCGTCCACGTAGGAGACGGCCGTTCGCCTGGCGTCTTCGACCGGGCCCTCGCCGTAGATGTCGAGCAGGGGGAAGAGCAGGAACGGGACGCAGGCGGTCCAGGCGATCGGGAGCGCCTCGGTGAACCACCACACCGCCATCAGCGTGGCGGTCGCCGCCATCAGCGCCGGCCGCATGCCGTACCCGTCGATGCGATGGAGCGGGGAGGGGATGAACGCGATCGCGAGGAAGACGATCAGCCCGAGGACGAACCCGAAGATCCGCCAGGTGTTTGCGCTCGTCTTCTCCGGACCCATGGACCGAGCTTCGACGTCCGGCGTCGGCGAGTCCACTTCCGGGCGCCTGACCCGGAAGGATCAGATCCGAACGCCGAGCAGGAACCCCGGCCACACCCGGGTGGATCCCCATGCCCCCGTCGGCATTCCCGACAGCTCAGGCGCGTCCGCGCCCACGTAGTCGTACGAGACGTTCAAGGTCGGTCCGCCGAACACCGCGAACCTCTCGAGGAGTTGGAAGCCGACCTGTGCGCGGAGCTGGGAGAGGCCGGCCGTGGACGAGGACTCGCCGGCCTTGAACAGGCTGTGCTGGACCACGTCCACGTCCACGAACCAGCGCTCGATGGGCAGGTGCACGCCGAAGCCGAGGCCCAGGCTCCACCGCTCTTTCTCCGCGTTCGGACGCAGGCCAGCGGCGAACAGGGTGTAGAACCGGCGGCTTCCGAACTTCACGCCGACGTTCGCGAGCGACACGTCGCTGCCCCAGACCTCGGCGTGGAACTGTCCGTTCCGCACCAGGCTGAAGATGCCGATGCTCTCGCCGTCCACTTCACCGCCCACGTTGATGATGCCGAGCTGCAGTCCGCGCACCTTCGTCCCGATGTTGATGATGCCGATCTGCGCGCCGTCGATGTCGCCGCCGATGTTGATCACGCCGAGCTGTGCGCCGTTGCCGGCTCCGGCGAAGTTGATCGGGGCCCCCTGCAGCCCGACGAGCGTTCCCGCGGAGTTGAAGCCACCCGCGATTTGGATGCCGCGCATCTGGGCGCCGGTGATGTTGAGGCCGCCGGCGAGCTGGAGGCCGCGCATCTCTGCGCTGGTGATGTTGAGGCCGCCGGCGACCTGGACTCCCTCGAGCCTGCCGGCGATGTTGAGGGCGCCGGCCACCTGCGCGCCGATCGAGGCCCCGCCCGTCACGTTCAGCGCTCCTGCGAGCTGCAGGCCCGAGAGGTCTTTTTCGATCCAGTGAAACGCTGCGCCGAGTCCGAGGCCCTTCACCCCTGCCGAGCGGGCCCCGATGAGCCCGAACGACACATTGTTGGCGACGCTTCCCCCGAAACCCGCCACGACGTCGTTCGTGGACAGGTACGGTGTGAGGGCGACGTTGACGAACCGGTGCGCCTGCTCCGGTCCGCCACGCCGCACCGTGGGCTCCCAGGCGACAGCGGAGAACTGCCCTCCGGTGACCATGGTGCGCGAACCTGGCGGGACCGTGACCTGGGCCTGCCAGCGACCGCCATCGCGCTCGCGAATGACCGAGTAGACGCCTTCGGCCAGCCCCACCTCCAACTCCTCACCTTTCGACTTGCGCAGCTCCAGCACGAGCCGCTCTTCGGCATCGCGTACGAAGAGCCGGCCATCGATCTCCTTCGCGATGCGGAGGCCGGCGCGCGTCACCCGCAAATCCGTCAACACCAACTCGCCGGAGCCCGCCAGATCGATTTCGTAGCCGGGATGCTGCGCCCCGGCCTGGGAGCGCTCGGTGCGGGCGAGCGTCTCGCGGAAGGCGAACTCGTAGGCCTCATTCAAGGTGACCTTGCCGTCGCGGGACCTGTCCGCGGCGCCGCGCAAGCCGGAGACGAGGTGATGGGTGAAGTAGCTCGCTCCAATGCGGTCCGACTCCTGCGACGCCTCGTCGGCCGCGCTGGAGGTGAGGATCGCCTGGCCGCGGACGTCGGACGAGACGTCCATCAGGAAGGCAGGTCGGCGCGCCCCGCCTTTGCGCCGTGCGAGGGCGCCTGACGCGCAGGAGTCCAGGATCGCCACCCGCACGTCGGCGGGGAGCGCTTCGATGGCGGTGCGGAACTCGGAGAAAGCGAATCGTTCGTCCTGGAGGAGCAGGCCCTCTTCGTCGGAGTGCCCCGAGTAGTAGATGATCGCCTCTGTCCGGGTACCCTGTGCACGGGCCCGTTCCAGGCGCCGGCGCAGCTCGACGAGCCCCTTCTGCACGTCGGCGCGCCCGGCCTCCTGGAGCAGCACCGTGTCGGACTGTTCGACGCCGCCGAGCTCCTGCAGGACCTCCCCGAAGTTCTGCGCATCGGAGACCGCGTAACGAAGACGCACCCGGCCATCGCCGCCGTCGTTCGTTCCGATCAGCAGCGCGAACCGTCGAAGCGCCAGCGTGGGTTGATCCGCAAAGGCCGACAGCGGCAGGGCCGAGGCGACCAACAACGTGAGGGCGACAAGGCGATTCATCGTGAGTCCTTCTCCACCAGGAACGAGCTCTGCTGGAGCCCTGAAGGCAGTGCGAGTGAGCCGGTGCGGACGCTCCCGGGCTCCTTCGCGAGCGCGCGGATGGCTTCGGTCACCGCAGCGGTGTCGAACGGGTGAGACGAGGTGACGAAGAAGAAGCGCTCGAAGCCAGGGGCGTCGTCGAGCTCGTACGCATGATCGAGCGGAACCGCACCGGATCCATGAAGCTCGGCGGCGCCGGCGCCCGCGCGCGGCAGATGCACCGTGATCGCTCCCGCCCCGTCCAGGCTGGCGATGAAGCCATATGCGCTGCCACTGCGGAGGTAGCTGAGCTGCAGGACGTCGCCCGCCCGGACGCGTGCGCCGGTGCGGAGTTCCTCGCTCTCGCTGCCGCGTCGCCGGTGGATCTTCAGCCCGGCGTCGAGTCCCTTGATGCGCGTTCCTTCATCGAGCAGCGCCGGCAGCGAGGTCGAGCTGCCCTCCTGCTGCGGGAGCTGGGTCACGACGAACAGCGCGACGATGGCCGCGGCGGGGAGCGCGAAGACCATCGGTGACCAGCGCCTCTGAGCACTTCGCGAAGCATGGGCGGCCCGGACCTTGCCGAGGTGTTCGCGTCGACCGACCTCCGCGACCACTGTTTCGGGCGTGTGGGTCTCCAGGATGGAGGCGTTGGAGGCCTCGAGCTGGGCCAGCCTTGCGGCGCCGTCCGGCTCCGAGAGGAGCTTCGCGCGTGCGCGCTCGAGCTCGCCGGGGGGAAGCTCTCCGAGGGCGATGCGTTCGACCATCCAGTCGGGGGTGCGTGCGGTCGTGGTCGTCATCTCACACCTCCTCCAGCGCCTGCAGTTTCGCCTTCA
>JBAWAM010000710.1:0-3858 GCA_049589315.1 Myxococcaceae bacterium | reverse complement strand
TCCGGCCGCGCCATGAACCGTATCCCCGGTAGCCACCCGCCATCGGTGCCGATCCCGCGATTCACGTAGAGCACCGTGCCGTCGACCTCGTAGCGCCCCATCTCATACTTCTTGTCGTGCTTCGAATGGGTCACCAGCGCGCCGTACTTCGGCAGCCGCACCTGACCGCCGTGGGTATGGCCGGCGAGATACAGGTCCGGGCGCACGCGCAGCTCCTCGATCAGATCCGGCGAGTGATACGCGAGCAGTTTGAAGGCAAGCCTGGGCGCGCGGCTCAGGCACGTCTCCAGTGACGCGGTCTTCCCATACGGAGCTCCGCACAACGCGATCCGGCCTCCTGCCATCAAGACGGGCGCCGTCGAGCGCAACTCCTTCGCGACGCCACCGCCGAACAGGTCCACCTCGGCCCAGACACCGACGTCCTGGTTCCCGCGCACGGCGTAGCGCCCGATCGTCGCCTCGGATGAGGACAGAACGGTTCGGAACACCTCCAGCCCGTCCCGGTTGTTGAGCGCGTCGCCGGTGAAGATCACCATGTCCGGTCTGAGGGAGCTGATCTTCCCTGCGAGTCCGCTGAGCAGCCTGTTCGGGCCCTCCACGTGCAGATCCGAGATGTGGACGATCCGGAATCGCTCTCCGTCACGCAGGCGGGTCGTCACGACGTTGTCCCGGGTGATGTCCACCCAGAGCGGCTCGACGAAGTGACCATACGCGAAGCACAGCGCGCCGAGTCCGGACAGCGCCCACGCGCCCGTCGCGATCTCTCGCTCCCATCGGCCGAAGCGCCGTCTTCGGAGGCGATGCAGCCACCAGGCGACACCGCCGAAGAACGAGATCCCCAGCACCACCACGAGGGCGATCGCTACCGCCGCCACCCTGATTTGTGCCGGGTCCTTCAACATTCCCCGGAAGGTAGGAACACTTCTGCCCGGCTGCAGGGCGAGCCCCGCTCCGAAGCCAGGAGCGCAGCGGGAACATCCCGCTCGCCTGCCGCGTTTCCTTGACTCGGAGCATCCCTGTCCCTAGGGTGCCCCACTTCGGACTCATTCGAGAAGGACGTCCATGGCTCGCGTAACCGTCGAGGATTGTCTCCCGCTGGTCGACAACCGCTTCGCCCTCGTTCTGCTTGGCGCCAAGCGCGCGCGTCAGCTGATGGCCGGCGCCCGCCCGATCATCGAGCAGACGAAGAACAAGCCCGCTGTGCTCTCCCTGCGTGAGATCGCCACCGGAAAGATCCGGTACGACCGCGACGTCCGGGAAGCGCTCTCGGGCAAGTACGAACAGCGCAAAGGCTAGTCCGTTCTCACGGGCTTCACCTGGGACGCGCCGTCCTCCGTTCGATCGGAGGCGGCGCGTTCGTCATTTCGACCCTGGCTCGGGCAGCAGCAGCGCCTGGGCAAGCGCCACCATCTCCTTCTCGCCCTTGTACGCGAGCTGGAGGTGCGCGCCCTTCAGGGGGATCCACCGCGCCTCGTCTACCTCCACCCGCATGGACGGGTCGAGGTGATCGATGTGCCCGCCGCGGTACCAGAACAGGTAGAAGCTCACCGTCTTGAAGATCCGGCGGCCTCTGAACTGGTAGAAGTATTTGATTTCGCCGAGCGGCCGTTCGAGGTCGGCCTCCAGACCGGTCTCCTCGCGGACCTCGCGGGCGGCGGCCTGTTCCGGGGTCTCGCCCTGGTCCACGTGGCCCTTGGGCAGCGCCCAGACGGACTTCCCCCTCGGGCGAATGACGGCGAGCTGCAACTCACCCTCATGCTCCCGGACCACCACCCCACCCGCTGAGGCCTCGCGCGCCATCGCGACCGTACATACCAGACCGGGTGCACATCGCCTCGGGAAGTCTCACTCCGCCGCGAGATGTCGCAGCTTGGCCTCGGCGCCCAGTCGATAGCTGTAGCGCAGATCCGAGAGGAACCGGTCCATCCGATCCCGGGCGACGTGCCGGACCAGCCGGGCGCAGTAGTTCCTCGAGATGCGATTGGCCTCCTCGTACCGCCAGCGCTCCTCGGCGCGCAGCGTCGGGAGGAACGACACCCACTTGAACAGCCGCCGAAGCAGGTGCTCCGCCCAGGCGACCCCGCGCCTCCAACCCGAGAGGACGCAGAGCGCGAATTTGTCGATCTCCGCCTGCGCCTCGAGCTCCAGCATCGAGACCCGGCGCCCGTGCTCGGCGGCCCGGGTCAGGTAGAGGAAGTGCGAGACGCCCTCGGCCACGTGAAGGAAGGCCTCCAGTGCGCCGTCGACGAGATGCTCGGTGGGGGCGTTTTCGAACGGCGCCAGCCGCGCCAGCACCTCAGGCGCGAGATAGAGGGCCAACTCCAGGTCCTCTCCGTCCTGCCGGACCAGCAACTCCTCCGTGGACCTGCCGGTATATCCCAGGGCGCGCGCGGCCTCGGGAGTCACGAGGAACTCCTGGGCTCGCAGCTCCGTCTGAAGGTCGTAGATCGTCTCGAGGTTCGCCTGGACTCGACCGATCATCAGTTGGGCAGCCCCCGGGGAACCAGGAGGCCAGCGTCGACCAGTACCCTCTCCAGCCGCTGGTTGCCGGTGCGCGCCCAGCTCTCGTACACCCGCAGCGCGCCCTCTGGCCCGGTGGAGGCGAGCCCCCGCGCGGCGATCTCCTCGAGCACGTCGACCAGGAGCCGGAACTTGTCATGCAGCTCGCGGTACACCCCTGAGTACCCGCTGGCGGGGGTCAGATCCGCCACCCGGCCGTACGCCGCGCCGCCCATCTGGATGTAGTACTCGGCGCCGACAACCTCTTCGCGGATGGCGTCGCCAAAGAACCCCGCCTTGTAGAGGGACACGTCCCCCAGCTGCCGCAGCGTCTTGATCTGCCCCTCCCGGTCCTGCTGCTGGGCGCGGTGGAAGAGGATCGCCAGCGGCTCGTGGTCTCGCCCGCCTTCGGTCTCTTGAGGAAAGAGCCGGTCGGTGGCCGCGAAATCCGAGAGGAGGTTGACCAGGTAGAACTCGGTGGTTTCCGTCACCTGGACCGTGCGATGCCGGAAGGCTTCTCCCAGCAGTGTCTTGAAGAACTCACGGAGGGACGAGATTGCTACCAGACCGCTCATCTTCTGAAGACCTCCTTATCGAGCGGAACAGTTCGAGATGCTCCGGGCACACGCAAGGATAGCAACGGGCCGGTGAAGCCGCAAAACGGACTCCAGTAATTTCAATGGTTTGCGTTGGCAGTCAGGTGTCGCGAGTGCCAAATCGTCGTTGACCGCGTCCCCGCCTGCCCGTGGGCCGACCGGGCGATCATACGCAAGAAAACCCCCAGCAAAATTCAGCACTTGTGGACTTGAGAGCAGTCGAACGGGGTCGCCTTGACGCTCGAAAGTCGGTGGTTATAGTGCTGCCGCCTCACGGTTGGCACTCGGCATGTGAGAGTGCCAGACACGTGGGAAGGCACACCTACACCAGGGAGAAATCAGATGAAGATTCGTCCGCTGCAGGATCGTCTCATCGTCAAGCGCGTTGCCGAGGAGAACAAGACCAAGGGAGGGATCATCATCCCGGACTCGGCCAAGGAGAAGCCCCTCGAGGGTGAGGTACTCGCCGTCGGCAATGGCAAGGTCCTCGAGGACGGCAAGGTCCGCCCGCTCGACATCAAGGCCGGTGATCGCGTGCTCTTCAGCAAGTACGCCGGGACCGAGATCAAGATCGAGGGCGAGGACCACCTGATCCTCCGCGAGGAGGATGTCCTCGGCGTGATTGAGAAGTAGCTCCTCTCGGGCCGGCAGCTCGCCGTCGGCGGCTGCCGCCCGCTTCCCTCTTTTCTGGAGATTCATCAAATGGCCAAGGACATCATTTTCGACGTACGCGCGCGTGAGGCCATCCTCCGCGGCGTGAACA
>JBAWAM010000709.1:0-14166 GCA_049589315.1 Myxococcaceae bacterium | reverse complement strand
GAGCGCGCCCTTCGTGCCGAGCTCGAAGCGCGGCGCGAGCAGGAACAGGCGGCGAAGAGCGCCCTCGAGGCCGCGAACAAGGCGGAGCGCTCCGTTCGCGGCGAGTTCGAGCTGCTTCGTGCGGAGCTGGCGCGGATGCGCGCCGAGCGCGAGATGCTCGAGCGCCAGGTCGCGTCGCTCGAAGCAGATCGGGCAGAGCTGCGCCGCAGTGCCGAGGGGAATCGCACGTCCTTCAGCGAAATCTCCGCCGAGCGCGATCGCCTGGCGCGTGAGCTGGAGGCGGAGCGCTCGCAGCTCGGCGATGTGCAGAGAGCGCAGCAGGGGCAGCTCGAGTCGCTGTCGCGGTCGGCGGACGCCTCCGAAAAGGCGCGACGCGAGCTGGAGGCGAAGCTTGCGTCCGCCGAATCGGCGCTGGCCGAGGCCCGTACCCGCGGGGATGAATCCCTGCGCCGTGAGGCTTCTGCGGTCCGGACGCGACGGGTCATCGAGGCCGAGGTCCCGAAGCTGAAGGAGAAGATCGCGGAGCTCGAGGCGGAGCGCCAGGCCGGAGTGGACCGCGCCGCGCAAGCGGCGACGCGCTTGACCGAGCTCGAGAAGGTCCACGAGGCCTCCGACCACGAGCGGGCTGCGTTCGCGCAGCGGGTCGAGGATCTCGAAGAGCAATCGGAGACGCTGCGCCACGAGGTGAGTGGCCTGCGCGAGGTCACCTCCCGTTCGCGTCAGCGCGAAGAGGACTTGCAGACGCAGCTCGCCGACCGGGGCGCGAAGCTGGAGCTCCTCCAGCGCAGGCTCGCGGCCCAGGACTCGGAGTTGGTCGCACTCCGTCGCGCGATGGGACGCAGCAGTGGTCCGCGGACCCAGCAGATCTTCGAGCGGGCAAGCGCTCGGCTCGACGAGGCGAGGGCGGAGATCCTCAAGAAGGACGACGGCGCGGTTGCTCCCCCGACGAAACGGGAGACGCCAGCGCTTCCGCTCGAGGACGAGATTGTTCTCGAGGAGATCCCCCTGACGGAGTCGGACGTCGAGGAGATCGACCTGGAATGGCCCGGAGGGTCATCCTCCGGATCCTCCTGAGGGTGAGGTCCGGCATGAACGAGCGCATCTTCAAGTACCACGGGCTGGGCAACGACTTCGTGGTGATGGACCGCCGCGCGTCGGGCTGGGACATCGATGCCGACACGGCGATTCGCCTGTGTGATCGCCGCAGGGGCATTGGCGCTGACGGCGTGCTGGTCCTGCTGCCGGAGCCGGGCACGGCGGCGCGGATGGTGGTGCACAACTCGGACGGAAGCACCGCAGAGATGTGCGGAAATGGTCTGCGCTGCGCGGTGAAGTACCTGGTCGACCATTCGGCCGACCGTCCTGCGACCATCGATGTCGCGACCGGGGCCGGTATCCTGAGCTGCGCGGTCGACTACGGCGAGGACGGCGCGCGAGAGATCGAGGTCGCAATGGGACCGGCGCGCCTGGTCGCGCCGAACCTGCCGTCGCGCACCAGCGGACAGCCGTTCGTCGATGCGGAGGTTCCCGGGCACCCGGGCCTGAAGGGGACTGCGATCAGCATGGGCAACCCGCATCTGGTGCTCAGCGCCTGCGGGCCCGGACAGGCGCAACGGCTCGGGCCGCTTCTCGAACGGCACCCGGACTTTCCCGACCGCACCAACGTCGAGTTCGTCGAGCGCCAGGGCGACGGGCTGAAGGTCACGGTGTGGGAGCGGGGCTGTGGGCTGACCCAGGCGTGTGGGACGGGGGCTTGCGCCGCCGTCGCCGCGTGGGTCCACCGCGGCCTGCTGGAGCCAGACGCCTGGATACCGGTCGAGTTACCGGGCGGCGTGCTTCGCATCAAGGTCGCGCGTGATCTGGGGGCGGTCACCCTCCGGGGGCCGGCGGCCTTCGTGTTCGAGGCGGTTGTCCCGATCGCTTCGGACAAGTAGCCTCTCTGGGTACTCCTCCCCCGCGCTCGAACGTGCCCCACCCCATCCTCGTCGTCGACGATGACCGCTTCTTCCGGGAGGTGGTCAGCGACATCCTGACTCGAAAAGGCCACCGCGTCGTGGCGGTGGAGAACGCCACTCGCGCGATCGAGGAGTACGCACGCACCGCCTTCGACCTGGTCATCACCGACCTGGTGATGCCGGGAGTAGACGGGCTCCAGTTGGTGGCTGCTCTTCGCGAGCACAACGCGGATCAGGAGGTCATCCTCACCAGCCAGCGCCAGGACATGAAGGCCTCGCTCACCGCGCTCCGCGCGGGCGTCGCCGACTACCTGATCAAGCCGGTGGACGAGGCGGATCTGTCGCTGGCGGTGGAGCGCTGTCTCGAGCGGGCCGTGCTGCGGCGGGAGCGGGAGCGGCTCATCACCGAGAACCTGGATCTCTCGCGCTACCAGGCGATCCACAATCGCTGCCTCGAGCTCCTCTCGAACCCGGATCTCGAGTGGCTGCAGGAGCGCGTCCTCGGCGAGCTCTCGTCGCTCTCCGACGCGCAGAGCGCGGCCTTGTGGGTGGTCGACGACCGCAACGAGCTCGTGCTCCGCGCCTACCGCGGGCTGCTCGACAAGCAGATGCTCCCGGAGCGGCTCGCTGCCGATGGCTTGATGGAGCCGCGTCTCCGCGAGGGCAAGTCCTGGTTCACGGGCGAGGGTCGCTCGCGCGTGATCTACGTTCCCCTGGTTGCCGCAGGGGAGATCGTCGCGCTCGCCCAGCTCTCGGATCCGCTGGCCGGCGAGTTCAACGCCGATCACCTGCGCGACGTCCAGACGCTGGGGGATTTCGCTGCGCTCGGCATCCGCAACGGACGGAAGATCCTGGGCCTGCAGCGCCTCGGGCTCCGCGACCGCGACACCGCCGCCTACAACCTCTCGTACTTCACCGACTACGCCTCCAAGGAGATCTACAAGGCGCGACGGTACGGGCGGACGTTCTCTCTGCTGACCTTCTCCATAGACAACCTCCCGAACGTGCGGCTGCGCCTCGGCGCGTCCGAGGCTCGGCGGGCGACCCGCGGGATCATCCGCGCGCTCGGCAAGATCGTCCGGGACGCGGACGTGATCGCCAAGGCGTCCGACCAGGAGTTCTATCTGCTTTTGCCGGAGACGGACTTCTTCGGCGCGCTCATGTTCGTCCGCCGGGCGATGGCGGCGGTGCGCGAGGAGGCCGATGTCCGGGAGATCGAAGAGCGGCTCCCGGTGGCGCTGGTGGCGGGCGCCGCCACGTTCCCCAAGGATGGGGAGGACTTCGACGAGCTGGTGCACAGGTGCCGGCGGCGGATGGACGAGCGCAGGGTTTCGCTCCAGCGGCGGCTGCTCCTGGATGGGCTCCCCTTCTGGGACGAGGTGGAGCTGTTGCTCGGCAGTCCGGAGTCGCCGCGCCTGCCTTTCGACGATCGCGCGGAGCCTTCGCGCCGGGGGAAGGTCTCCGATGCGCTGTTCGAGGAGCTCCAGGCGGAGATCGCCCGCGAGTTCCTGCGCGACCCGGCCTCTCGCGGGCTGCTCTACGTCGGCGGCGCCGAGGTCCGGATGGACCTGCCCGTCGCCACGGGGTTGGAGAACGCGCCGCCCGACTTCGGCGCACGCGTCTACGTGCTCGGGCGCAGGCGCGACCTCGACGCGCATCCGGCGATCACCCCGGTGTTCCTCGAAAGTGACGAGAACATGGCCCGACACGAGTTCCTGCTCTGGCTGTCCGAGCACTCCGCGTACGCGCTCCTGCAGCGGCGCGGGCGCGGGGCAACCTGGGGCTTCCACACCTCCGACCCGGCCGTGGTGGACGGGCTGATCGCGCGGCTGCAGGCCGAGTACGATCTGCAACCCTGGTAGACCGACCCATGGCGCAGGCCCGCAACATCCTCATCGCCGATCCCGACCTCGAGTCGGTCCGCGTCCTCTCGCGGGCGCTCCGGCAGCGGGGCTACATGGTGCACTACGCGCCGGATGGCTCGCGCGCGCTCGAGGTGGCCGTGCTGCGCCACCCGGACCTGACGCTGTTCGACGACACTTGTCAGCTCCTCGACGCGAAGACGTTCGTGCAGATCCTCCGCACGAACCCCCGCACGGCCGACATCCCGGTCGTCCTCACCACGGCCTCTCTGGACACGGACAAGGCGCGCGTCTTCCGCGACGGCTACCTCAAGAAGCCCTTCAATCTGGACGAGGTGCTCGCCCGGATCGATCACGTGTTCCGCCGCAGCGAGGCCGCGAAGGACCTCAAGGCCGAGTCGGAGATCGAGGGCAACCTCTCACAGCTGGGGATCCCGGACCTCCTGCAGATCCTCGCGATGAACAAGCGCAGCGGGAAGCTGGCGCTCATGCGGGGAGCGGAGCGCGGCGAAATCCAGGTCGGCGAAGGCCGGCCGATGAACGCTCGCATCGGGATCGTCGAGGGCGAGAAGGCGCTGTTCAGGTTGCTCGCGTGGACCGAGGGATCATTCTCCTTCACGCCGGGTCCCCCTCCGCCGAGGGCGCGGATCAACCGGGGGATGGACGACGCGCTGCTCGAGGGCATGCGGCAGTCGGACGAGGTCGCCCGGTTCCTGCCCTCGCTGCCGCCGCGCAACGCGCGGGTCCACCTGGCGCCCGAGGCGGACCTTCCGCTGGACCAGCACCCGGTGACCTCACAGGTTGTCGAGCTTCTGCGGCAGCCGCGGGTGCTGAGCGAGCTCATCGACGCCGCGCCGGCGACGGACCTCGAGGTCCTCACGGTCCTCAGCACGCTGATGCAGAAGGGCGTGGTCCGGATCGCCGAGAGCGAGGCGGACGACGCGGCGGCGGGACCGCTGCTCGGTCCGGCAGAGATCCACGCGCTGCGCACGCGGCTGTTCCGCGGGCGGGCGCCGGGCAAGATCGCCGTGGGGAAGGTGTTCGTCTGCGGCAATGGTGCGCAGGCCGCGCGGCGCATCCTCCTCGGCGTGCCCCGGCTCCAGGTCGACAGCGCGGAGCCCATCGCGGTGAAGAGCGGGTTCGGCACGCTGGGGCGCTTCGAGGTCAGCGAGGCGCTGCAGATCGACTTCTGCTTGCTTCCTCCGGTGGACGCGGCCCGTCCGTTGTGGCGGCCGTTCTCGGCGGGGGCGATCGGAGCGCTGATGCTCGACGATTCGGAGCAGTCCTCGCGCGTCGCGAAGTGGCTCGCCTTCGACGTCCGCGTCCCGCTGGTGGTGGTCGGCGGTAAAGTCCCGCCGGCCCTTCAGCACGCGCCCGCGGGCGCTGCGGCCGTGGGGAACGATCTGCTCGAGGCGCTCCGGGCGCTGCTCATCCAGTCGCTGAATCCGCTGTCGCCGGACGTGGAGTCCGCAGGTCGCCCGGGGTGAGGACATCGCTCACCCCCGGCAGTGCGAGCAGCAGCTCGAACTCCGCCGGATGAAGCAGCGAAATCCGCCGCCCGGCGACTCTCTCGAGCCGGATCTCCACCCGATGCACGCCTTCTTCGAGCGCCTGGCGAACGAACCCCGCCGCGCCGCCTTCCTCGCGACAGGAGAGCAGGTCGTGATGGAGCGCGCGCAGACGCCGGCTGACCCGCAGGGCGAGCTTTCCCTCCGGGGTCTCGAACGTGTGGAAATGCCGATTCCTCGAGAGCGGTCTCGAAGGATCCAGCAGGCGCTCCACGAGCCTTCGAACGAACGGGTCCATCGACGAGTGACCATAACATCCGGTACCGTCGCCGGCAGAATGCGTTGTCTTCCGCTCTGGTTGGTGTCGGCGCTCGCGCTCGTGGGCGCGGCCGGCTGCAAGGACCCCGAAACGGCCGCACGGCAGGCGAAGCAGCAGACTGCCAGCGACAAGCTCGCCGAAGGTCAGGCCCTGCTTCTGGAGGGCCGCTACCGACCCGCTCTCGAAGCCTTCCAGGTCGCCTCGGCGGCATTGCCCGACGATCCGACGCCGTACCTCCACATCGCGGACGCCCAGCGCCAACTCGGGAACGACACCGCGGCGATTCTCGCGCTCAAGCGGGCGGACGAGCTCTCCGCCGACAAGGGACCTGAGCTGAAGAAGCAACTCGCAGGGATCTACCAGCGCGCGGGCCACTCGAAGCAGGCCATCGCGGTGCTCGGGGCGCTGCTGAAGGAGAACCTGCTCGCCGATCCGGAGATCCTCGCTCTCGCGCGGCTGCAGGCGAGGGAAGGGGATGTGGACACGGCCTTCAAGACGCTCGAGCACATCCAGCGGGAACGGCCGGACGATCCGGCGGCCAAGGTGCTGGAGGCCGAAATCCTCCTGCTCGATGGCGAGGAGCAGCTCGCCGCGAACCTGATGGACCGGCTCGTCTCCGGGTCGGTTCTCCCAGAGGCCTGGCTGCTCCGGGCCCGCTACTTCCTCAACAACGGCCATCCGAGCCTGGCCGAGGCCGATCTCGGGCACATCACCGGAGAGGCGGCAGAACGGGCCGAGGTGTTCGCGCTGCGGGCGCGCGTGCTCAACGCGTTGAAGCGGCACGACGAGGCCGAGTCGGTGCTCCGCGCGCTCGTGGCCAGGCACCCGAACGACCCCGACGCGATTGCGCAGCTCGCCGAGACGAAACTCCTCCAGGGCCGGGCCGCGGAGGCCGAGCCCCTCATCGAGAAGGCGCTCGCGCTTCGTCCGGGCTTCGCTCGCGCGCTGTACGTCCGGGCCCGCGCACTGGAAGCCCAGAACGATCTCCACGGGGCGACGCAGGCCCATCGCCAGGCGCTGAAGGCAGATCCCTCCTTCGCCCCGGCGCTCTCCCGCATCTGGCGCATCCAGGCCCAGAGCGGGGAGAAGACCGAGGCGATGGCGACCCTGGAGCGGCTCTACTTCATGGGAGAGGCGAGCATCGAGGAGAGGGTCTCGCTCGCCGAGCTGTATGCCGATCTGCGCGTCCAGGTCGATCGGGGGATCAAGCTGATCTCGGATGCGCTGCGGAAGGAGCCGCAGAATCTCCGCTACCTCGAAGTGAAGCAGAAGCTGCAGAAGGCAGGCGCCCGCACCCGCGTGAAACGGGGCCCGGTGATTCTCCGGGGAGGTCGCTAGTCGATGTCGCAGCCACGTATGCTTGCGTCGGGGGGTGATCAACCCACCCTGCGACTCGTCGATGCCCTGGTGCGCGCAGCAGGGCGGTTCGTCCGCTGCCAGGACGAGGATGAGATCCTCGAGGCCGCGGCCGACGCGCTCCACCAGGAGGGCCATCTGGCGGCGGTGCTGCTGCTCGAGGGGGACGTGTTCGTCCACAAGGTGCTTCGGCACGACGAGCAGAGCCTCGCGCTGGGGCGGGCGCTCTACGGAGTGCCCGTCGAGCAGGTCCGGATCCCCCTCGAACGGCTCGAAGGCATGTCGCAGATGATCGAGAGCGGCCGCGCCTTGTTCCACGACGACATGCACGCGGTGGCCGACGCGCTGCACCCAACCGGCATTTCGAAGTCCCTCCGCGCGCTCATGCCGCGATTGTCCGGCGTCTCCGCGCCCATCCTCGTCACCGGGCGGCCTTTCGGCGTCTTGTCCGTGCAGGGCCCCACGATGTCCCAGGCCAGCATGGGCACGGTCGAGCTGCTCGCCCGGATGATCGGCGGAGCGTTGGAGAACGTGCGCTACCAGCGCCGCGCCGAGGAGCAGCTCTCGGCACTGAACGAGCTCCAGGAGGCGTTCGTCCATCGCGAGCGTCTGGCGGCGGTGGGGCAGGCTGCCGGTGTCCTGTCGCACGAAGCGCGCAACCCACTGGGGGCGATCCTCAACGCGCTCGCGGTGCTGCGGCGGCAGCAGGGACTGGACCACGACGGCCGAATGGTCCTCGACATCGCCGAGGAGGAGGCGCTCCGGCTCGACGCATTGGTGCGGGACCTCCTGGAGCTGGCGCGTCCCCTCGAGCCGCGCGTGCGCGAGGTCGATGTCGCCGCGCTCCTCGAAGCGACCGTCGAGACCTTGCCCGTTCTCACCGGACGACGCATCAACGTCCATCTCCACATCCGCGACAGGGTTCTCGCGCGGGCAGACCCTGTGCTGCTCAAACTCGCGCTGGAGAACCTGATGCGCAACGCCGCGCAGGCCGGCCCGGCCGGGATCGTCACGGTGGAGGTGGCCCGCGACGGAGGGACGGTGCTCCTGGCCGTCGCGGATTCGAGCAGCACGGGCATCGCCCCGCTCGACGACGCATTCGACCCGTTCTCGTTGACGCGGCCCCGAGGGACCGGTCTGGGGCTCGCCGTCGTGAAGCGGGTGATCGAGGCCCAGGCGGGATCGGTGCGTTCCCGCAGCGACGGGTCGCGGCTCGAAGTGCTGCTGCCGCTGCTCGGGGAGTGATCAGGGAAGACCGTGGGCCGTCTGCACCGCTCGCTCCAGCGCGGCGACGGCCTTCTTCTGACCCACTGCCACGACGCCCAATCCATTCCGGTTCAGGTACTTCCGGGCCACGCGGGTGACGTCGTCCAGCGTCTGGGCTTCCAGGAGCCGAGCGCGTTCCTCGAAGGACTCCGGGCGGCGGAACAGCTCGGTCCCACCGAACCAACCAGCGAGATCGCCGGGCGAGTCCTGGGAGAAGTCCAGGAACATCCTGTGCCGCCGCTGTGCGCGGACCAGCTCCTCCTGGGTCGCGTTTCCGTCGCAGAGCTCGGCGAGCGTCTCGCAGACCGCCTCGACCACGACGCCCGCCTTTTCGGGAGCGCAGGCGGCGTCGATCTCGAAGGTCCCCATGTCGTGGAACGCTTCGAGGCTGGCGTTGACCGAATAGGCCAGCCCCCGCCGTTCGACCACGTTGAAGGGCAGTCGCGAGGAGAGGCCGTCATCGATGATCCGGCGCAGCAGCTGCAGCGGCGCGTAATCCGGGTGGTGCTCGGGGACGGTGGGGAAGGTCAGCCGGAAGTCGGTCTGGGCCTCGTCGTGCTCCACGAACTGGAACCACGGTCCGGCGGGCGCTGGCGGTGGCGGCGACTCGTCCGTGACGGGACCGGTCGGGATTCCGTCGAACGCGCGGGTGGCGTGCTCCAGCACCTCCGCATGACGCACAGGGCCGGCGACGGTGATCACCAGGTTTCCGGTCACGTAGTGACGGGCGAGGTGGTCCTGGAGCTGGGCGCGGGTGAGCTGCCGGACCGACTGGAGCGTCCCGGCGATCTTCAGCGCGAGCGGGTGGTCGCGGTACAGCGCCATCTTGGCGATGTTCTCGAGGTCGATGTCCCGGCCGTCCTCGTCCACTTCGTCCAGCATCTCCTCGAGGATGACCTGACGCTCCACCTCCATCCCGCGGAGCAGCGGACGGGAGAGCATGTCACCGAAGACGTCCAGCGAAAGCCCGACGTGCGATGGGTGCACCGGGGTGTAGTAGTAGCCGTGATCGCGCGTGGTGACGCCGTTGAGGTTGCCCCCGACGTCTTCGACGAGCGCGTTCATCTTGACCGTGTCGGGGTAGCGCTCGCTGCCCCGGAAGAACATGTGCTCGAGAAAGTGGCTGACGCCGTTGTTCTCGGGCGATTCGTGGCGAGAGCCTGCCCGAACGTAGACGGCGACCATGGCCGAGTGCAGGTGGGGAACCTCCACGGTCACGATGCGCAGCCCCGACGGCAAGACATCCCGGAAGTACGTGAACGGCATGAGTGCGCTCTACCAGAGGTTCGGTCGTCCTCAACGCGGCATCGGGATGTATCTGCGGACCTCATCGGGGATGCGGCGCCGCGCGCGACGCTTGACCTCCTGCTCGAGCTGCTGGGCCCGCCGGTCCACTTCGCCGCGGAGCAGACGCGAGGCGACCTGCTGGGGCTGGGAAACGCCGACCGACGGCGCCAGGAGTGTTCCTCCCACCGTGACCGGCAGCTCGACCGGCCCGCGGACGGGCAGGTTGAAGGCCCGGAGGGAGCTCGCCACGAACGCCTGGGAGAGGGCGACCTGTCCCCGGAGATCGAGCTGCTTTGTCAGGCCGATGCGGCCATCGAGCCGGGCCGAACCGAAGGGGGCTTCGAACGCGAGCGGCTGGTCCAGTTGGAGCCACCCGTTGCGCACGTGGAACCTCGAAGTGAGCTGCCCGAGCGGCGTCTTCCCGGGGATGTTCGACACGCTCTTCGCCTCGCCGGTGCGGCCGACCGCCTGGAGGCCCATGGCGAGCCCGTTCGCCAGCTGCGCGCCCATGTCGGTGGTGGTGAGGACGCCGTCGCGCATGGCCAGACTCCCCTGGCCCGTCAGGGTCGGCGCGATCGCGTTCCAGTCGGCACCCTTGCCGTCCAGCGACAGGGAGGCGTCGACGCGGCCCTCCAGCGGTGAGGCCTGGCCGGAGAGGTTCGACAGGGCGTTCGAGACGTCCACGCCCTGCAGGCGTGCCTGGAGCGTCCATTCGGGGACCGGGGCGGTGAGGTTGACCCGGGTTCCTCCCAGGTCGACGCGGCCCTGGTAGAAGTTCGCCTGGCCTTGCTCGAGCAGGAGCTGCCCGTCCTTCAACTGGCCGCGCGCAGTCACGCCGGTCGCCTCCAGGCTCCCGTTCACCACCCGGTCGAACCGGAGTATCCCGGACACCTGGATGGCATCGATCTTCTCGCGAATGCTGGCCGGCAGCGCGCTGGTCCGGGCGTCGGGCTGGGTCCGTTCGGGAGACTCCGGCATGGCGCCGAGGAGCGTCTCCAGATCGAGCAGCGGCCCCTGCAGGGCGAACTGGACCCGGGGTGGGCTGCCCTCGAGCGTGGCGGAGCCGTTCAACTGAAGTCCTGGCCCCTGGAGCGCCAGGTTCGTCACCTCGACGTGCGGCGCGCGGACATTCTGCGGCGAGATGCGCAGGGCGAGATCGAAGCTGCCGGACGCAGGTTCACCCCGGAGCCGCAACGCATCGAGGTTCGCGTTGCCGGCGATCTGGAGGGTTCCCTCGGGCGCGCTCTTCAGCTCGGCATCCAGATCCAGCAGGCCTCCGGTGATCATCGCCCCCAGTCGCGCCGGTAGGAACGCCTCCAGCCGCGGCATGCGTGCGTTGGTGAGGGACAACATACCCGCCACGGCCGGCCACCCACCCGGCGCGAGCTCGTCCATCGACGCGGGGAGGCGATCCACCGACGCGTCGACCTGCAGATTCGGCTCGTCGCTGGCGAACGCCGCAGAGCCCTGGAAGGTGAGTGGAAGTCCCGGGCCGATGTTCCTCGCGGTGGAGTCGACCCGGGTCAGCACCACCGTCGCCTCTCCGTGGCCGGTGCTGCGGTCGATGATCCGCACCAGCCCGCCGTGGGTGGTGATTCGATCCACCACGACCTCGCGTTCGGAGGGCGGCCTGCCCTTTCCCAGTCCCTCGAAGTTCCACCGCCCCTGGTCTTCGCGGATGAGGTTCAGCTCCGCGCCGTGGAGATCCACGCCGACCACACGGATCTCGTTTCCGAAGCTCCGGATCAGCGGCCACAACGCGAGCTCCACCTCTGCGCGCGGGACCTCGACGAGCGGAACCTCTCCGTCGCCGACCACTCGGAGCTTCTCGAGCACCACCCTCGGCTTCGGAAGGAGGCGAACGCTGACCCGATCCAGCTCGACCTCCCTGTTCAGGCGTTCCTCGAATCGCGGGAGGACCCATTGCTGCATCCGGTCCGCCACCACGCGCTCGTCCACCAGCAGCACGAGAAGGAGCCCGAATGCGACGATCACGCCGACCACCGCCGCCAGCGCGATCCCCAGTCGCCGCAGCAGTCGCCGGCGCGGCCTCTGTGTCCCGGCCATGGCGCTCACCTTCGAAAGCTTCGGAAGGGTGGCACGAGGCGCAAGGCCACACCCGGCCGCCGGGGGAGGGGGCAGGCTAGCCGCGTCTCGGGAGGCGGATGCGGAACGTGGTGCCCACGCCTTCTTCACTCTCGCACTCGAGGCTCCCGCCGTGGGCCTGGAGGACCTGTCGCGCGAAGGCGAGCCCCAACCCGGTGCCGCCCTCCTTGGTGGTGAAGAACGGCTCGAAGATGTGCTCGCGAACGTCGGGTGTCATGCCGCGCCCGGTGTCGCGCAGCACGACCTCCACGTCCGGGTCGCTCACGCGCGTCTCGACGGTCAAGGTGCCGCCCCCCGGCATGGCCTCGCGGCCGTTGCGCAGGAGGTTGAGGAAGACCTGTCGGAACTGGCCCTCGTCGATCTGGGTTCGGGGAACGTTCGCGTCGAGCCGCCGCTCGACGACCACCTGCGCCTGCTCCAGCTCCAGCCGCGAGAAGTCCAGCACGCTCTCGATCAAGGCGTTCAGGTCACCCGGCTGGAGGTTCGGCTGGGGCAGGCGCGCCATGCGCAGGTAGTCCTCCGTGACCTCGGTGAGGCGATCCACCTCGCGGGTGATCGATCGCAGGAGCTCGCGAGACTCCGCGGCCTCCGCGGGATCGTCGAAGCGGCTGCGCGCGACGAGCTCCTCGAGCAGCTCCACGTTGAGGCCGATCGATGACAGCGGGTTGCGCACCTCGTGGGCGACCTGGGCGGAGATGCGGCCGACGGCGGCGAGCTTCTCGGCGCTTAGCAGGGCCTCCTGCTTCTCCTGGAGCTGCGCCTCGCGGTCACGCAGCGAGCGGGACATGGCGTCGAACTCGCGCGCGAGCACTGCGATCTCGTCATGTCCCTGCACGCCCAGCGTGGCGCTGTAGTCGCCGCGGCTGATGCGGGACACCCCTTCGATCAACGTGCGGACCGGGCGGAGAGCGCGCGCGGAGAGCCCCGTCACCAGGAGTCCGACGGCGATCGCCAGGACCGACAGCCCGATGATGGCGATGCCGGTCCGCCGCTCCCGCCGCTCCGCGTCCTGGACGCGCTCGCGGATGCGCGCCTCGAGCGTCTGGTGCAGCACCCGGATGTCGCGGCCGATCGAGCCCTCGAGCTGCTTCAGCTCCGCCATCCGCGCGCTGAGCTGGTCGGGGTCGGGCTCCTTCACTTCGAGGCTGGTGAAGACGCGGTCTGCCGCCTGCTCATACTCGCGGTACCGCCTGGCGAGCTCCACGAACCGGCCCTCGAGGTCCTGGATGAAGGCGACCTCCGAGCGCGGCGCGAAGGCCTGGACCGCCCGGGCCCGATCTCGTCCCGCGGCGATCCGCTCGGTCATCACCAGCGGAGAGTACAGCCGCGCCAGGCGGATCAACGCGCGGCGGGTCTCGACGTTCTTCTCCTCGAGCAGACGGTCGGTGTCCCGCTGCTGGTTCTTGTGGAATGTCTCGATCGTCGACGCGTCCTGCGACAGGTGCAGGTAGCCCTGACTGACCAGCCTGATCTCCTGCTGGTTCTGGTGCATCTCCGCGACGCTGAAGATCGACACTGCGGCGAACGTGGTCAGCACGACCGCGTAGCCGAGGAAGATGCGCGTGGCGAGAGAGAGGTTCATGGACACTCGGACATCCACCTACATTGACCGCAAGGGTGGGTGCTCGGTACTGTCGGTGATCTTCGTATCGCAGATCGAGGGGTAGGAGAGATGCTCCGAAGCATTCTGGTGCGCCGGTCGGCGGCAAGCCTGTTGTGCGTGCTGGTCGTGCAGGCCAGCGGGGTTCCCTATGTCTCTACCACTTCCGTAGCTGCGCCCCCCACGGGGTTGGTGATCCTGCCCTTCGTTCGCGGGAGCGGAGCGCCCGACCGGGCGAATACCCGGTTCGCGGAGCTTCTCTCGGGAGAGCTTCAAGGTCGATCGCAGGAGGTCAGGCTGCTCGCGGCTCCGAACGCGGGGGTTGCGGAGCAGGCGCCTGCGCGCGGGTCATCCCGCGGGGCCCCCCGGGACGCCATCGCCGCGCTGAGTCAGGGGCAGGCGCTCCTGTCGGATCTCAAGTTCGAAGCTGCGTCGAAGGCGCTCCGGAGCGGGATCGAGAAGCTGACCTCCGCGCCGGAGTCCATCGAGTACCCGAAGCTGATCGAGGCCTGGACGTCGCTGGCGGTGGCGCAGTTCCGGATGAACGACGAGGCCGGCGCGGCGGCCTCGCTGCTCAACGTGGTGCGGCTGAACCCGAAGTACCGGCTTCCGGAAGGGCGCTATCCCCCCGTCTTCGTGCGCGAATTCGAGAAGGCCAGGCGCCGTGCGGAGAAGTTGCCGAAGGTGACGGTGTCCATCGAAGCGCCGCCGGGCTCGACCGCGTTCCTGAATGGAGAGGATCTCGGAATGGTGCCGGTGGTGGAGGACGGGCTCATCCCCGGCACCCACTACGTCAGGGTCGAGGGGACGCGCGGCGAGCTCTTCGGTCAGGCCGTCGAGGTGAAGAGCGGGGTGGGGAAGGTGAACGCCTCCTTCACCGGGACGGCGACCGGCGACGGCCCGGCGG
>JBAWAM010000708.1:0-3486 GCA_049589315.1 Myxococcaceae bacterium | reverse complement strand
AGGTCGAGCGTCAGGCGCAGGTCGAGCGTCAGGCGCAGGCTGACCGGCACGCGCGAGTTCAGGTCCGGGCTGAGCCCGAGGAGCAGCCGGATCGGCTCGAACTTGCTGCTGCTGCCGCCCGCGAAGCTGCTCTTGCTCCTGATTCGTCCTTTGAGGCTGTTCCACCCTCACCCCCATCCCTTCTCCCTGTCCAGGGAGAGGGGGGTGGGCGGGTGCTCGCGACGCTGGCTGGGTTTGGCTCGGGGATGCTCCGCGCGCTGCAAACGGGCGTGGGGACCTCGGGCGCGACGGACCTGGATGCGTACGGCAAGGACGCTCACCTGGTCGATGACCTGGAGCCGATCCGGAACTTCCTCTACGACCGCTACTGGCGGGTTTCGGTCGAGGGAATCCAGAACATCCCGGCCGGCCCTGTCCTCCTCGTGGCCAATCACTCGGGGTCCTTCCCCTTCGACGGGCCGATTCTCCAGGAGGCGATCCGCCGCGAGCGCCCGGAGCTCAACGAGGCGCGCTGGCTGGTCGAAGACCAGGTCTTCTACGCTCCCTTCGTCGGCACGCTGCTCAATCGCGTCGGCGCGGTTCGCGCCTGCCCGGAGAACGCGCTCCGTCTGCTGGGCGAAGCGCGCCCGGTCATCGTCTTCCCCGAAGGGCTCCAGGGGATCGGCAAGCCGTTCCGTGAACGGTATCGGCTCATGCGCTTCGGCCGGGGCGGGGTGGTGAAGATCTCGCTGCGCACCCGGGCACCCATCATCCCGGTGGCGATCGTCGGCGCGGAGGAGTCGATGCCGCTGCTCGGAAAGATCCCTGCCAAACCGCTCGGCGTCCCGTATGTGCCCATCACCTCGCCCCTTCCCCTCCCCGCCCGCTGGAGCATCCGCTTCGGAGAGCCGATCTCGATCGAGGGCCATGGTCCGGAATCGGTCGACGATCTGCTGCTCGTCCAGACCTTGAACGACCGCACCCGTGAGTCGATCCAGCAGATGATCGACGGGATCCTGCGAGAGCGAACGTCGATCTTCGCCTGAGGGCGTCCAGAGTCGGCGCGCCGAGCTCCCATGCGGCGCGCACGGGCTCGGTCACGAGCAGACGCGGTTTCGACCGCTGTTCTTGGCCAGGTACAGCTTGTCGTCAGCCAGCCCGACCAGCTCGGGTCCGGTGCGTTCGTCGGAGTCCAGCGTCGCCATCCCCAGCGAGATCGTCACCGGGATGTCCTGGTTGTCGAACCTGAACCGCTCCTCCGCGACCAGCTTCCGGAGCTTCTCCGCGGTGGCCAGGCCGCGCTTGAGTTCGATCTCAGGCAGGAGCAGCGCGAACTCCTCTCCGCCATAGCGCGCGAAGATGTCCTCTTTGCGGACGTTCGCCTTCACGGTCGACGCGAGGTGCTTCAGCACGTAGTCGCCCGCAAGGTGGCCCCACGTGTCGTTGATGTGCTTGAAACGATCGATGTCGACCAGGATCAGGCAGAGTTCGCGCTCGTACCTGCGGCACCGGCTGACCTCCCGCTCCAGCGTCTCCTCGAAGTACCGGCGGTTGAAGACCTGGGTCAGACCATCGACCGTCGTGAGGCGGTAGATCTCGTCGTGGTACGCCGTCTCGATGTTGCCGCCGGCGATGTACTTGAAGATGGTCCGGCCGATCTTGATCAGGTCACCGTTCCGGAGCTCGACGGCGCCCGTGATCATCTCATCGTTGAGCCAGGTCCCGTTGGTGGAGCCTGCGTCGGAGATGATCACAGTCGTCCCGTCGGCGATGATCTCCGCGTGATTGCGGCTCACCGACTCCTGGTCAACCTGGATGTCGCTCTTCGAAGACCGCCCGATGACGGTCTTCTTGAGTGAAAGATCGTACTTCCGGCCGAGATCCAGCCCATGGATCAGCACCAGCGCCGAATTGGGACTCGTCGGGCGCTCAGAGATCTTGGAAATGACCGTAACGACCGTGTTGGTCCGGGCCATGGCGGCCCCGATGCTATCACCAACTCCGATACGTTAGAAAATCCACTCTGCTTTTGGCGGTCGCTGCTCGAGCTCCTGTCGGTACTTTTCGTACCCGGGGCGCCCGAGGAGTCCGCCGATGTACCGCTTTCCGGCCTCGACGCCCGGCTGATCGAACGGGTCCACGCCGTAGATGGGACCGGCGAAGGCGGTGGCGATCTCCAGCAACATCATCAGCTCGCCCATGGTCCGGGGGGTAAGCGCCGGCAGTCGGAACGTCATCGAGGGCCGGCCTGCCGAGGCCAGCGCCGCTGCGGTGGCCTGGTGCTCCACGTTGAGCAGCTCGTGCATCCCGTGTCCGCCGAGGTAGGCAATGTCCCCCTCGTCCTCCCAGCCCTTCGGGATCGACTGGTCTGAGCGGGACCTGGCCAACCGGACGAACACGGTCATCTTGTCCTGCGGCCCTTCCATCAGCAGCTGCACGAGCGAGTGCTGGTCTGTGGCCCCCACCGCGCGCACCGGGGTGGGTCCAACGTCCTCCCGCTTTCCGAGGCTCTCCGCCCAGAGCTGAACGAACCAGTCGCTGGTCTCGCGAAGCGCGTCGGCGTACGGCATGAACACATGGATCCGCCGCCCCCGCTTTTGATCCATCAAGTAGAGGATCGCGGCGGCCATGTAGGCCGGGTTCTTGAACAGGTCGTCGGTCTCGCAGCGCTTCACCATGGCCGCGGCCCCGGCGAGGAGCTCGTCGATGTCGATCCCGGCCGCTGCCGCTGGCAGCAGACCCACTGCGGTGAAAACCGAAAAGCGCCCACCCACCGCCGGGGGCACCGGGAGGGTCCGCCATTTCTGCTGCGCTGCGACCTTGCGCAGCGCGCCCTTCGCTGGATCGGTCACCGCCACGACGTGCTTGCGGAGCGCGTCATCCCCGCCCATGGCCAGGTAGTGGTTCCGGAGCACCAGCATCTGCGCCCACGTCTCCGCGGTGCCGCCGCTCTTGGTGATGGCCGCGGTGGCGGTCCGCTTCAGGTCCAGCGTCTCCAGCAGCGCCGAGAACGTCGCGGGATCGGCGTTGTCCGGGAAGAACAGGCGCAACCCGCGACGCTTCTCCGGCGGGAGGAGGTTGTGCATCGGGTGGCACAAGCCGGTGAACAGCGCCTTGGCCCCCAATGACGAACCGCCGATCCCCAGCACGAGCAGGCTGTCGTGATCGCGCCGGATTTCCTCCGCCAGACTCTTCGCCGCGTCGGAGGCGGCGCGGTCGGTGGGGAGATCGAAGAATGGAAGCGAGCCCTCCCGACGGCGCTTCATGAGCTGCTCGTGGGCCGCCTTCACGCGCGGCGCAAGCGCCTCCAGGTCCTGTCGGCGGAGCCCTGCTGCGCCGATCTGTTCTTCCAGGGCGAGGTTGACGTCGAGCTGAAGCTGGTCGGGCATACGCGAGTCCTTCTCTTTTCGATGCGGTGCGGTGCGGTTGGAGAACGCCGATCTACCCGTTCGCCGTGCCGAGAAAAGAAAAAGGGGGAACGATTGTTCCCCCTTCGAAAAGCAGACC
>JBAWAM010000707.1:0-17430 GCA_049589315.1 Myxococcaceae bacterium | reverse complement strand
GAGGCACCTCGAGCATGGGGCGCACCAGCAGGGCCAATGCGCCCAGGATCAGCATCGCCGCGGTGGCGAAGAGCACAGCCGGCGACCGGCGATGCAGTCCGTGCTCGCCCCGGGGACACCCGGCGAGCTGTCTCCGCAGCTCGGGCATCGACTCCGGGCGGAGCGAAGGGTCCTTCTCCAGGCACCGCATCACCAACGATTCGAGCTCCGGCGGGATCGCCTCACCCGCGACGGTGAAGGGGCCGGGCGGCTCCACGGGCTGCGTGATGATATTGGCCACGAGCGGACCGAAGGCGTCGCCCGAGAAGGGAGGGCGGCCGGTCAGCAGCTCGTACAGGATCGTCCCCACGCCATACACGTCGGTGCGGAAATCCACCTCGAGGCTCGCCGCCTGCTCTGGCGCCATGTACTTCGGCGTACCAATGATCGCACCGTCGTGGGTGCGCCCCGGGCCAACGTCCGGGTCCGGGTCCATCAGCTTGGCGACCCCGAAGTCGAGCACCCGGACGGAGTCCTCTCCCTGCTCCGACGTGCTCACGAAGATGTTGTCCGGCTTGAGATCGCGGTGGATCACGCCGACGTCGTGTGCGGCGGAGAGCGCCTGGATCACCTGGTCGACGATCCGGAGGATCCGCTCCAGCGGGAGCGTGCCGCTCTGTAGGAGCTGCGTCAGCGTGGCGCCTTCCAGGTACTCCATCACGCAGTACGCGCGGGGCCGTCCCTCGTCGTCCGTGTCTTCGATGAAGTCGTGGATGCCGACGATGTGCCGGTGATTGATGCGATTGACGGTCCGGGCTTCCTGGAAGAAGCGCTGTACGAGCTGGGCGTCGTGGGCGCGCTCCGGCCGGAGCATCTTGATCGCCACCAGGCGATCCAGCTTCACGTGCCGGGCCTCGTAGACCTGCCCCATGGAGCCTTCGCCCAGGAGCCGCTCCAGGGCGTAGCTTCCAAGACGGGGGCGATGGTCGGTCGAGGTGCTCCCTGCACACGTCATGGCGCGAAAAGTGGGGGCTGTAGGATGTACGCGCCAGCCCCAAAATGGGCGTTCGCCTCGACTGTGCGGCGGCGCGTTGCGCGCAGAACGCTCGCGCCCGGGCCCTGAACAGCGACCGTGTCCGATTTCGACATGGGTGGGAGTGGAGGTGTCCGCCCGCCCAGCCGGCACGCGGGCGAGCGCCCCGCGTGCCGGCAGCGGTGGCGTGGCTAGCCTCAACCGCAGACCCGAAGACCCCATCGGAGGCGTCCATGCAGAAGCTGGCCGACTACAACAAGCCGAAGCTCATCGACTTTCTCAACGAGCGGCTCGCGTTCGAGCGCTCCGGCGTGAAGCTGTACGACCGCATCCTCGAGAAGTTGAAGGAGGAGGACGATGAGAACGTCCTCCGCATGCTCGACGACATGCAGGAGCACCGCGATCAGGAGAAGGAACACGAGGAGTGGCTCGAGGAGCAGATCCGCACGCTCGGCGGGAGCGCCCACGCGGTGACGGAGCACTCCGACCTGGTCACGCGCGAGTCGAAGGGCATCGAGGAGGTGGTGATGAGCGATGCCGAGCTGCCGCACCTGATCCACGCCCTGCTCGCAGCGGAGTTGGTCGACAACGCCGGGTGGGATCTGCTGGTGCAGATCGCAGGCGAGGCGGGGGACCGCGAGGCGAAGCGCGAGTTCAAGAAGCGCCTCCACCACGAAGAGGAGCACCTGCTGCTGATGCGCAAGGCGGTCGAGCGCTTCGCGTTCCACGAGGTGCTCGGCGAGAAGCTGAAGATGCCCGGCGGCACGTTGGAGTCGCTGAACCCGCTGTCGTGAGGGTGGACGGCCTGGCCCTGATGTAGCGCTGTGGACGTCGGGACGAGACCGGCGCTCCCCGTTTGACGAGGGGGCGCTATCTCCACTGCGTGCGCAGCGCTCCAGCACAGCGGCTCCATCCATCGACGGGTGCTCGGGCGCTCGTCGTCGCCCTCAGCCTGCTCGTGTCGGCGCTGGTCCAGGGCCAGCAGGAGGTCCCTCCCGAAGCGCTTCCACGCCTGGAGCTGGCGGTCCCGGACGGAGGCGTCTTTGCGCCGCGGGAGGGCCCGGTGGTCGTGCCGGAGACCGGGCCTCGCGAGCCACGGCCGCCCGGACCTTCCGGCGCGCCGCTCGCCGAACCGGAGGGACCCCCGCGGATCGTGGAGCTCCGGATCGAGGGAAACCAGCGCGTCCCCCGGGATCGCGTCGTCGGCGCGCTGACCCAGAACGTCGGAGACCCGTTCGAACAGCGGGACGCGACCGAAGACCTGCGAAGGCTCTTCGCGCTCGGCGAGTTCTCCGACGTCGAGCTGGAGCTGGAGAAGACCCTCAGCGGGGTGGTCTACATCGTGAGGGTGAAGGAGCTCCCCCTCCTGAACGAGGTCCGGATCGGGAAGGTAACGCAGCTCCGCGAGGAGGTGCTGCGCGCCGCGCTCGCGCTGAAGACGGGTGAGCCGATCAGCGACTCCGAACTTCGCGAGGCGCGTGAACGCGCCGATCAGGCGCTCGATACCGAGGGGTTCGACCGCAGCGAGGTCGAGCTCCGGACCGAGCCTGCCGAGCGCCCGAACGCGGTGGATGTCATCGTCGAAGTGCACGAGCTTCCGCGCGTCCGGGTGTCGCGCATCGAATTCGACGGTGTGGCACCAGAGCGGGTCGACGAGGTTCGTCGCGCAGTGCCGCTCCGGACGGCAAATCTGCTGACGAACGTCTTCGGCACCTCGGTGTTCACCCAGCAGCGGCTGGAGGCCGCGGTCGAGGAGCTCCGGACCTGGTACCTGAACCGCGGCTTCGCCCACGTGCAGGTCGATCCGGGGGTGACGTTCTCCAGCGACGGCACGCGCGCGGAGATCACCTTCCACATCGTCGAAGGACCCCAGTTCAGGATCTCCAGCGTGGAGATCACCGGCGCGGTGCCGCTGCCTGAAGGGAGGGCGGAGGGGCTCGTCTCGGTGAAGCCGGGAGACGTGCTGTCGCGCGACGGGATCCTGGTGGAGGCCAACGCGCTGCAGACCGCGATCCAGAACGAAGGCTACGCCTGCGCATTGGTCGTCCCGGACGTGAACGTCGATCCTGCGTCGCAGTCCGCCAGGCTCGTGCTCGACGTGCGCGCGGGACAGCCGGCCCGGGTCGGTGAGATCCGCGTCGCCGGGAACACCGAGACGAAGGACTACGTCGTCAAGCGGAGCGTCGCGGTGCAGCCCGGAGATCCCTTCAGCGCGAGGGGCATCCAGCAGTCGATCGCAAACCTCCGCGGGCTCGGCTTCCTCGACGATGTGCGGGTGACCCTGCCGGAGGGCTGCGAAGACGGAGTGGCGGACCTCCTCGTGACCGTGAAGGAGGGGAAGAGCACCGGGTACCAGCTCTCGCTCGGGTTCGCGAGCACCGAGAAGATCGTGGGCACCGGCCGCTTCATGGAGCGGAACCTCTTCGGGACGGGGCGCGCCATCTCGGCGTTCGCCCAGCTCAGCGTGCTGCGCTCCGCGGTGTCGGTGTCCTATCTGGAGCCGTTCCTGTTCGGCTCGGACATCGACCTCACCCTGGACGTCGCGCACAGCCGGTTCGAGTACCCGGACTTCACCCGGCGCGGGACGGGCGGCACCGCCAATTTCAACTGGTCGCTCACCCGGATCGAGCCGGCGCTGCGACCGCTCACGGCGAACTTCGCGTACAACTTCCAGAGCGTCTCCGTGCTGCAGCCGCCCGCGCTTCCGCCGGAGTCACCGCAGCGCTCGCTGTTCAGGGAGGGCAGGGTCAGCTCGCTGGGGCTGGGGCTGGGGTGGAACCAGCAGCAGCAACACGCCCCCTTCTTGACCGGTCCGCTGCTCTTCGGCTCGGTCGAGGTGTCCCCCGACCTGCTGGGGGCGAGCCTCGAGTTCGTCCGTTACACCGCAGAGGCGCGCTGGAACGCCGGCTCGCTCGACGGTCTGCTGTTCCGGATTCGCGGCACGTTCGGATGGATCGACGCGCTCGGGGATCAGCCCGTACCGGTGACGGAGCGCTACTTCCTCGGCGGCATCGGGAGCCTGCGCGGTTATCAGTTCCGGAGCGTCTCTCCGGTGATCCGCGTCGACACCGACGAAGGCATGAAGGAGATCCGCGTGGGCGGCGTCTGGCAGGCCGTCGGTGGCGCAGAGCTGGAGCACCCGATCTATCGGCCGTGGAGGGTGAACGCGGTGGTCTTCTACGACGCAGGAAACGCGTTCGGCGAGGACACCGGCGGCGTCTTCGACGACCGACGCACCCTCCCGATCGGGCTGTTCCATGCGGCCGGTGCAGGCCTGCGCTGGTATTCGCCGTTCGGGCCGATCCGGCTCGAGCTCGCGTTTCCGCTCAACCGACGCCCCGAGGATCCGCCCCAGACCATCGAGATCGGAATCGGTGCGCTTCCCTGAGGCGTTCCTTCAGCGGTTCCGCTTCGCTCGCGCGCCCATCCAGGTGAACACCCCGGTCATCAGCATGGCCACCGCCAGCACGATCCCGAACCCGATGATCCCGGAGCGCAGCGCCGTGACCAGTCCCACCCCCACCAGGAACACCGCGACCGCGATCAGGTACCAACGGGCGGGGCCCGCCAGGAGCGAGGTCCGCTTATGCCGCGCGGCCACCAGCTTCGGCCAGGAGCTGGCCTTCCTCCATTGCGAGGAGCCGTTCTCCAGGACCTCGTCGTCCGGTTCGACCAGGTTCTTTTCGTACGCGTCCTTCAATGCATCGAAGGACCCGAACTGGAGCTCGCCGTACTGGTTCCTGACCCGATAGCCCATGCGTCGCCCTCGATATCACGCCCCGAGCCACTCGAAGATCGGCCGAGGAGAGGTCAGCTCCGGGTCGAGCTCGCGGGAGACCGCCTCCAGCCGTTGAGACAGGCGGACCATCTCTTCGAGCGGCTCCCGCGCTGGTCCGCTGCGGCGGCCGCAGAAGAACGTCCGGCAACCCAGGGGGCGGTCCGCGTAGACCGTGCAACGCTTCCCGGCCGCGTCGAGGAAGGGGCAGCCGCCGTCGGAGCGACCCGGGGGAACCGGACGCTTCTCCCGGGCGAGCCGAGCGAGCAGCGCCTCCCATTCGGGACGCCACAGCCACGGCTGTCTCTTCGTCGTCGAGAGCTGGCAACACTCTCCACTCGCCGGGCAGGAGTAGGGCGCATACAGCGCGTCGGCGTGGCGGTAGATGGCACGGACCTCGAGGATCGATGCGCGGATCGCGTGCGGCGCTGGCCCTTCTTCAGGGCGGTCGTCCACGGCATCGAAGTCTTCCAGGTCGACCATCCGGTGCAGCGTCAGCGGGCGGGGTTCGCCTGCCGCTTCTCGTGCGCCTCGACGATGAGCGCGAGCAGCCGCTCCGGGTTGACCGGCTTCACGAAGTAATCGTCGAAGCCCGCCTCCATCGACCGCTCCCGGACGCTCGGCTCGCTGTACCCGGAGACCGCGATGATCGTCATCCCGGCGAGCTCCGACTGGGAGCGCATCCGGCGAGCCACCTCGTAGCCGTCCATGACCGGCATCTCGATGTCGACCAGGGCGACCGACGGCCTGAACTGTCGGACGCAGTCGAGCGCTTCGGAGCCGCCATGCGCGATCTGCGTCACACACCCGTGGCTTCGAAGGAGCAGCGCGAGTGTCCAGGCCGCGGACCTGCTGTCGTCCACGACCAGCACCTCGGGCTGTGGGTGGTTCTCACACGACACGACTGCTCCAGACCTGGCGTCCGACGGCCCCGGAAGCGCCAACGGGATTCTACACGTCGTTGGAGGTGGCCGCGACGGATTCGTCAGCGGCAGACGCCCACGCCGCCGTCGAGGACGGGACCGCCTCCCTGGGTCCGGAGCTGCGCGCACTGACCGGTGGTGCAGGTGGGCAGGGTGTTCGGGTAGCCGCACAGGACCGCGCATTCGCTGCCACCGTCCCCGAGCCCGAGGCAGGTCGCTCCCTTCACACACGGCCCGGTGGTGCACGGCTGCCCGACGGCGATGCTGCCTGCCGGAGTGCACGCTGCGCCCGTCTGGGTCAGATAGCAGGCGTCGGTGGCGGAGGGGCAGTCCTGCAGGAGCGGGTCGCAGGTCGGCGGCGTCTCGGTGCACACGAGCGGCCGCTCGGACGTGCCGCTGAATTCGACCGCCTGGAAGCACTCCATTCCCATGCCGCAGTCGGCGTTCGTGCTGCAGAACCTCAGGCACTGCGTCTGTCCGGGGCCTCCGACGCAGACGAGGCCCGCGACGCAGCCGGTGGTCTCACAGGCCTCCCCCTCCTGGGCGGTCCCGGGGGCACTGCAGGCGCGCTGGCGCTGCGTGGTGCCCATCACGTCTGCGTAGGTGCAGGCCTGTCCGACGGGGCAGTCCTGCGCGACGAGGTCGCACGCGCCCGGAACGCAGAACGGGTCGAGGTTCTGGTTCTCGTCCTCCACGAGCAGGCAGCTCTGACCCGCGGGGCAGGGAGTGCCGAGAGTGCAGCTCGTCAGGCCACCGTCGACGCCCGCGTCCGCGCCGGCGTCGATCCCGGCGTCGCCCGTTCCTGCGTCGGCCTGGGTGCCAGCGTCGCCCTGGTTGTTGTTCCCACCGCACGCGGCGAACACCAGCGCCGCCGCGAGCACCGACAGTCGAACGAGAAGGAAGGTCTTCATACGGCTTGCTCCCTAGCACAGCGGGAGGGCGGGCTCACATTGCTCAGGGAGCCCCCTTGTCCGTCGTCGGTCCGGCTTCGATGCGGCGCCGGAGTTCGTTGGCGAACCCCGGCTCCTCCAGGGCGCGTCGTTCGACCTCCTGGTGCGTGAAGTTCTGGACGAGCTGCGCCCACAGGGGAACGGGCATGTCGTCGTGGAAGATCGCCAGGACCCGCCCGTCCCCGGCCCGCGTCTGCGCATACCACGCGGAGGTGAGCAACCCGACGAGGCTTCCGCCCTTCGTGCCGAGGCGATCGAAGCGCTCGCGCAAGGTTGGGCCCTTCTCCAGCGGCCACTCCAGCAGCTCCGACATCACCTTGGCCCAGCCGGAGCCGGCAGGCGGGGGGCGAAGGACCTGCTCCATGAGCTGGGCGTAGCCGCGGGCGGTCCCTCGGGTGACCAGCCGGCGCGCGAAGTCGCGCTGCGCCCGCAGATCGAGGATCAGCCCGTCCTTCTCCAGCCGCGCCTTCCATTCCCCGCTGAACGCAGCGTCGTCCGCCATCCGCTGACTCAGCCGCCAGGCTTCGTCGCGCAGGAAGGAGCGTCCGCGCGCGTCGACATCGGGGATCCATGCGCCCGCCGTCTGCCCCGCAGGTGGAGACATTGCCACCAGGAACGCGCCATTGAGCGGCCAGGGCGTCTCCTGTCCGGTGAGGCCGAGCCGTTCGGGGAGGCGCTCCAGGGCGGCGCGTCCCACCCGGTGCATCAGGAGGTCGGTCGCGGCGTTGTCGCTTCGGACGATCATCGCCCGCGCGATCGCCGACAGTGGGACCTGCTCGTCGACGATCAGGTTCTCCTCGCGAAGTTCGTTCAACGCCTTCTCGTGAGCGCCGCCATCCATCCCTGGGAGGTGAAGGGCCTCCCAGCTCGCAACCGGGATCTTCTCGGTCGGATCGATGCGCCCGTCCGCGACCTGCGTCGCGTACTCCGCCAGCACCAGGATCTTCACCGTGGACGCGAGGGAGCGCGGCGTGTCGGCGCCGTGGAACCATCCCTTGTCGGGGGCGCCCACGGGCCAGGTGGCGATCGAGAACCGCTCCGGATGCGCAGCGAGGTACTTCACGAACGCGTCGGTGCTCTCGGCGGAGGCAGCCCATTCGGACCCGGCCGAAAGCACGTCCCAGTTCTCGGCCAGGGTCGTGAGGAGCCTGCGCTGGGTGAAGGCGAACGCCCCGATCGCGAGCACCCCTGCGATGGACATGTAGACGAGGGCTTTCAGCAGGGCGCGGCGGCGCGAGGGAGGCGAATCAGGAGACATGGCCAATCAATTCACGTGGAGGACGAAGCACTTGAGGTAGCGCGACTCGGGCTGCGCGAGCAGGACCGGGTGATCCCTGCCCGCACCGCGCTTCTCGACGACCTGCACGCGTCGCTTCGCGTCGGACGCGGCCGAGGTGAGCATCTGCTCGAACGCGTTCTCGTCGACGTGGTAGGTGCAGCTCGCGGTGATGAGGATCCCGCCCGGGCGCAGCAGCTGCATCGCCCGGAGGTTGACCTCCTTGTAGCCGCGCATGGCCGCGTCGACCGAAGCCTTGTTCTTCGCGAACGACGGCGGGTCGAGGACGATCGTGTCGAACTGCCGCCCCTCGTCCACCGCGTCTCGCAGGAAGTCGAACGCGTTGGCGGTGACGACCTCGACGTTGCTCAGCTTGTTCGCCTCCGCGTTGGCGCGGATCTGCGCGGCGGCCGGCTCGGAGATCTCCACCGCGGTGACCTTGTCCGCGCGCGTGGCGAGCTGGAGCGCGAAGCCGCCGACGTAGGCGAAGCAGTCCAGCGCCTCGCCCCGCGCATATTGCGCGCTGAGGACGTGGTTCTCCCGCTGGTCGAGGAACGCGCCCGTCTTCTGGCCCGTGAGCAGGTCCGCCTGCAGCCGGACGTGGCCTTCGAAGTAGGCGACCGGGCCGGGGAGGTCTCCGCGCAAAACGCCCTTCTCCGGCTCGAGCCCCTCCAGGTGTCGCACGGTCACGTCGGAGCGGTTCACCAGCCCCTTTGCCCCGAAGTGTTCGACGAGGAGATCCGCCAGCAGCTCCTTCCGCTGCTCCGTGCCCCGCACCAGGAACTGTGCGCTGAGGTAGTCGCCGTAGCGATCGACCACCAGGCCCGGGAGCAGGTCCGCCTCGCCGTGGATCACCCGATACGTGGTCTCTCCCGGGATCGCCCGACGGCGGAGTTCGTCCGCGCGCTGGATGCGGGTGCGGAAGAAGTCCGCGTCCACCGGCGTGTCGTTCCAGGACAGCCAGCGCAGCGCGATCTTCGAGTGGGCCGAATAGAACGCCTGCCCGAGCAACCAGCCCCGGTTGTCGACGACCCGCACCACCTCGCCGCCTTCGAGCCCCGGGTCGCCGTCGAGGTCGGCGCGGTAGATCCACGGGTGACCGTGACGCCAGCGTTCGACGCCGCGCTTCGTGAGCATCACCTCCGGTTCGCCACCCGGTCCCGTCCGCGGCTTCCGCGGCGCGCGCCGCCCCTCGACACCATGTCTCGTCACAACGTCACCACCTGATCCAGTACGACCTGTCCGTCCTCCTCGCGCACCGTGCAGGCGGGGAGGTCGAGGTCGTGTTCGAAGAAGAGTACGGTCTGGTTCTCCACCGCCTCGGCGAGCAGGAGCTTCTTCTCCTCCAGCGTCGTCAGCGGATAGAGGTCATAGGCCATCACCCACGAGGTCCGGAGATGCGAGGCCGTGGGGATGACGTCGCCGCAGTAGACCAGCGTCCGGTCCCCTCCGGTCACCCGGACGAGCTGCAGCCCCACCGTGTGGCCCTCGCACACGAAGAGCTCGATGCCCGGATACAGCTCCGTCCCGCCCTCGATGAGGTGGAGGCGGCCGCTGCGTTCGAGCAGCGAATAGTCCTCGTTGCGGAAGCTCCCCGCGTCCCGCTCGCTGGGCTGGTGGGCCCACTTCCAGTTGCGGCGCTGCAGGTGGTACGTCGCGCGCGGGAAAGACAGCTCGAGCTTGCCTTCGACCTCGCGAGCGGTCCCGCCCGCGTGATCGAAGTGAAGGTGCGTGAGGACCACGTCGGTGATGTCCTCACGGCGGAGACCTGCGCGTGCCAGCTCCCGATCCAGGTCGAAGGCCGACGTGTCGATCGCGTAGATCTCGCGGTGCTTGTCGCTCCACCGGGCGCCCAGACCATCGTCGACCAGCACGCGCCGGCGGCCGTCGTCTATGAGCAGACAACGCGCGGTGAGCCGGATCCGGTTCTGCGCGTCGGGCGTGTGGCGCTTCGACCAGAGCGCCTTCGGGACCACCCCGAACATCGCACCCCCATCGAGGGCGAAGGTGCCGTCCCGCACTTCGTGAAGCTGGAAGTCTCCGAACGTCAGGGGCATGGGGGTCGCTTATACTCAACCCGCGTGCGTTACGAGCTTCTGCTTCAGACCGGTGACACTGCGGTCCCGTTCGATTCGACGACCGTCGACGCAGCGCTCGCCCGCCGCCCGGTCACGGAGCGTGCGGATGGGACGCGGCTCTGGCGGGTGAAATCAGGCGAGCTCGAGGTGCGCCCGCTGATCGAGGCGGGGGTCCCGCGCGCGATGGAGCTTCGCGTTCCGCTCGGGGAGGATCCCGCGCTGGTCCGTGAAGCCGTGGTTGAAGGGGCCGTGCTGGCGACCGAGGCGGGCGTGATCCTCTATGACCCGCAGCTCGCGCGAATCGTGGGCCCCAGCGACGAGGGGCTGGTCGCGGACCAGTACCTTCGCACGGCCCGGTACGCCGGCGAGATGATGGGCGTGTCCGAAGCCCTGGGCGCCAGCTTCGGCCCGGTGGAAGAGGGGCTCAAACCCGGAACGAAGGTCTTGCTCGGGATCACGGCGGTGTTCGTGCTCGCCTGGCTGGTCCTGGATGTCCTGCTCCTCGGTTGATTCCCGCTCGCTTGCCCGACAGGCGGACTTGCGTATTGTGCGCACCTCGAGAAGTACAAGACCCAGCGGCGCTATTCCTCCGCGTCCCAGCTGCGCCGCGTTTCTTCCATCTTCGCCTTGTACTTCGCGTTCATCTGGGAAAACATGTTATCCCAGAACATGTCGTCGACGATCTTCTTGGCGTCGGCGGCCGAGGGCTTCCCCGCTTCGAACGAGCTCTCCGAGCCGTACCCTTGCGACGTCGGGTCCGACGGCGTCTGGGTCGTGGAGGCCTGCGGGTTCGTCGCGGTCGTCTGCGTATTCGGGATCACCGGCCCCTGGGGCCTGTTGACGGTCGGCATGAGGAATCCTCCAAAGGGATTGTCGCTCGGGACGTCGGGAGGTTGCGCAGAATGTGTCGTCAGGCCGCGCGCAGGGTGATCCGCCAGCAGCGGTGGATGTCTTTCTGGTGGAAATCCGGGGGGATGGAGCGAGGGGTGAGCTCCTCGAAGGCCAGCTGCGGGAGCCGCCTTTCGTCCAGTTGGAACCCCGTGAAGTTGTTCGAGAAGTAGAGCACGCCACCCGGAGCGAGCAGCCCCGAGACCCGCTCCAGCAGACTGACGTGGTCGCGCTGGACGTCGAAGGTCCCGCTCATCCGCTTGGAGGTGGAGAAGGAGGGCGGGTCGAGGACGATCAGGTCCCACCGATCCCGGCCCGCCACCGCATCGTCGATCCAGCGCAGCACGTCCGAGCGTTCGAGGTGATGCTGCGGGCCCCAAAGTCCGTTCAGCTTCAGGTTCCGTTCGGCCCAGTCCAGATAGGTGTTCGAGAGGTCGACCGTGGTGGTTTCACGCGCGCCGCCCGCCGCCGCGTAGACCGTGAACGAGCCCGTATAGGCGAACAGGTTCAGGAAGCGCTTCCCCTTCGCCTCTTCGCGGACCCGGGCGCGGGTGAGCCGATGATCCAGGAAGAGCCCCGTGTCGAGATACGTGGCGAGCTCGACTTCGAAGAGCAGCCCCTGCTCGCGGACCGTGAAGCGCTCTTCGCGGGAGTCCCGGCGTTCGTACTGTTCCTGGCCCCAGACCTTCGGCTGGCGCGTCTTCACGAAGATGCGCTCCGGCGCGATCTCCAGCACCGACTGCACCGCCTGACGCGCCTGCTCCAATTGCGCCGCCGCCTCGCCCGACGCCAGCTTCCGTCGACGCGGGTATTCCACGAGCTGAACCCGCCCGTCGTACCAGTCGACCGCGTAGGGCCACTCCGGGATGTCCCGGTCGTATACCCGGTACGCTGTCACATCCTGCGCCTTGGCCCACTTCCGGAAGTGGCGCGCGTTCTTCCTCAGGCGATTTTCGAAGGCGGCGGTCGGTTCCATGTGCGCGCGCAACGGCGCGGCATCGCCGAAGCTCGGCGGTCATGTATCACGTCATGTCATGGCCGGGGCTACTGACACGCGACCTGGTTCACCGGCGGATTCAGACCCTCGCTCACGCTGATCCAGCCCATCCCGTCCGCCCGGTACGTCACCGCCTCTCCCTGCGGCTCCAACGGCGCGGTCACTGGCGTGGGAATGGCGGCGAACGCGACTTCGAATCGATCCCTGTCGTCGACGCGGAGCTCCCACGCGTGGGTGTACGTGCGCAGCAGCACCCGGCCGCCGCAGGGATGGATGTCTCCGCCCGTGGTCTCCTTTGCGCCGGTCGGGTAGCTCACCTGGCCAATCTCTTCGAGGGTGGCGACCTGGCCCGGTGTCATGGGGTTGGGAAACCGGTACACCCGGCTGGGGTCGGCGCTGGATTTGCTCACCAAGTAAAGGTCGCCGGTAACCGGGTGCACCAGCAACGTCTCTGCGTTGCGGCGCAGGCCGTCCGGGTACTTGAAGGGAAACGCGGTGGCGGTGACCGATTGGGTGCCCACCGGGGAGCCCACGGACACCTCCGGCTCCTCGACGCGGTAGATCGTATAGGTCGCGTTCCGCACGCAGTCGTTGTTGTCCCCTATCTCCGCGAGGAACACGCACGTCCCGGTCGGACAGGGGCCCAGCGCCATGTCCTCCCAGTCGCATGCCGAAGCATTGGTCACGTTGAACGTGCCCAGCAGCGTTCCGCCCTCATCGATCGCGAAGAACCGCGCACGGTCCCCGCTGTCGTTGTGCGCATAGAGCACGGCCGGATGCGCGCGGCTGGCGGCGAGTCCGGAGATCTCATCGAGCACATTGGACGCAACCCTTCCGATCGCAGCGGCCGCGCCATAGCCCTCGCAAGCCGTGCAGGATGTGCCGGCGTCTCGCACTCCGGCATCTCCCGTCATGCCGGCGTCGAAGGTGCCTCCATCCACGCTTCCCGCGTCGGTTCCGGCGGGAGGTGGCGGGCTTCCGCAAGCCACAGCCGCCAGGAACACCCCCGCGCACAAACCCACTCGAGCCATCCGTCGATCTCCCACTGTGCCCCGGCGCCGAAGCTCCGATTGCGGTCTCTCATACCCGATTCGGCGCACAGGGAGGTCCGTACGGACGCCGTCAAACCTTGCGGCTTCAAGGTTCCTTTGGCCTCACGGAGAGTTTCATCTCGGTCGGGAGTCCCTGACCTGATCGCTGGATTCTGGGTCTGGAAGGCGCTCACGCAGGGGAGGTGCGGTCCGCTTCTCGTGCACCCTCGACCTGGAAGTGGGAAGAGTTGGCGAGGGTGCCCATCTACTACGAGGACGGCAAATACGTCTGACGTCCCTGTTCTGCGATGTCAGAACGAGTAGCCGCCGTCCACGTCGATGGTGCGGCCGTTGAAGTAGTCACACTCGATTACGAAGCGGACCGCTACAAAGATGTCCTCGGGCGTGCCGATCCGGCCGACGGGGATGGCCGCCACCGCCGCGTCGCGCGCCTTCTGGTTCATCCCCTGGGTCATCGGGGTCTCGATCATCCCCGGCGCCACCGCGCCCACGCGGATCCCGAAGGGGGCGAACTCGCGCGACCAGGTCACGGTGTTCGCCGCCATCGCCGCCTTGGCCGCGACGTAGTTCGACTGCCCGCGGTTGCCG
The DNA here is from genome assembly GCA_049589315.1 of Myxococcaceae bacterium. GTDB lineage: Bacteria > Myxococcota > Myxococcia > Myxococcales > Myxococcaceae > JBAWAM01. Next base: position 3,891 of record JBAWAM010000707.1, on the reverse strand, counting down.
TGACGGGAGATGGAGGAGAGGTTCACGATCACCCCGGGCCGGGCTTCACTCTCGACCATCGTGGACACCACTTCGCGGACCATCAACGTCGCACCGGTCAGGTTCACGCCGATCACCGCGTTCCACGCATCGGTTCCGAGCTTCTGGACGGCGCCGGTGTTCCGGTCGCGCTTCACCAGCAGGCCGTCACGGATGATCCCGGCGTTGTTCACCAGGCCGTTGAGTCCGCCCATCGCCTCCTTCGCCCACGCTACGAACGACTGGACGTCGCCTTCGTTCGACACGTCCAGGCGACGGCGGTGGATCCCCTTCGGCAGCGCCTCGAGCCCGGCTTCGTTGACGTCACCGGCGGCGACCTGTGCTCCCCCCTCGTGGAGCCGGCGCACGAAGTGGGCGCCCATGCCCTGGGCCGCGCCGGTGACGATGACCTTCAGCTCGTTCAATTGCATGTGGTTCTCCTGAGGAAGCGGGTGAGCGCGGGGTAGAGGACCTCGCTGGCCTTCGTGCCGACCACAGCGCCGACATGTCCGCCAGGAACGAGGCACACCTCGGTTTCACTGCTGCGGCAGTGAGCGTTCAGCGCGGTGGCTGCTCGAGGTGGGCAGATGGTGTCCCGTTCGGCGGTCACGGTCATGACCGGGCACCGGATCGACGACAGATCGACGCGTCGCCCCCCCACCCGATGCTCGCCCCGAACGAGACTGTTCTCCTGGTACAGGTCGCGGATGTACGTCTCGTACGCCGCGGCCGGAAAGTCGACGTTGTCGTTGGCCCAGGTCTCCAGCGCCTGGAACGCATCCCGGAAATTCGGGTCGTACCCGCGCTCGAAGAGCCCGACCCACTTGGCAATCTGCTGGGTCGGACGGAGCATCGAGAACGCGCTCTGCATCTGGAAACCGCGGAGATTTCCAGCCTCGCGAATCGCCGACGCGTCGAACCAGCGGCGGTTGGCGAGATGCCCGAGGAAGCCCGCTTCGGAGAAGTCGAACGGCCCGGCCAGGTTGACCAGGGCCGCGACATTGTCCGGTTGGAGCGCGGTGTGTATCCCCGAGAGGGTCGCGCCCATGCAGTAGCCGACGATCGCTACCCGGTCGGAACCGGTCTGGCGCTGAACCTGGCGGAACATGCGCGCAAGCCTCGCCAGGACGTCTTCCCAGGTGAGGTAGCGGTCCTCGTCCTCCGGCACTCCCCAGTCGAGGCACCAGGTGTCGAGTCCGGCCTGGGTGAGCGCCTCGACCAGGCTCGCACCGCGCCGGAGATCCATCACGTACCAGCGGTTGATGAGTGATGGGATGAGGAGGACCGGCACACCCGCCTCCGCCGACTCTTGAGTGCGGCGGAAGCGGTAGAGCTGCGCGGTCCCGTCCCGGAACACCGTGTCCCGGGGAGTGGGCGCGATCATAGGGTCAGCTCCGGACCGTGAACAGATCCAGGCTGCGCTGCAGCGCGTCCGAGCTGATGCGGCGGTACTCGGCCGAGATCTGGGTCGCCCACGCGAGGCTCCCCTTTACCAGCCGCGCCGTCTCGTCGATCGTCTGGTTCGCCTGCTCCAGCCACCGCTGCTCGAGCTTGCGGCTCTCCTCAAACAACGCGTTGGTCCGGCTCACCTGCTCCTCGGTCAGACGGCGGAACGTCTCGGCACCCTGCTGCACCTGCGAAGCATTCTTCTCACTCATTTGGGACCCTCCCATGTTGGTTTGTCGTGACCGCCCCTCAGTCACGAGCGGGCATCAACGTAAGGGGGCCCCGCAAACAGTCAAGCGGGTTTTTGTGCGTTGCACAAAAAGCGAGTCATTTCCGCCGCTTCTGAAGGCTTCGTTTCAGGGCTTCGACCTCGCGTCGGAGCTCCTCGACTTCGGACGGGGGGGTGAGCGGTGGCGAATCGGGCGCGGTGGCCTCGGGATTGGGCGGTCCGGAGTTCATTCCGTCGACCCAGCCGGCGGGTGTGTTGGCCAGTCGGGCCAGCGCACTGGTCGCGGTGAACGGGAGCATCGCGAACGGATTCCACGGCGCGAGCGTCCGGGCGCCTTGTCGCGCATGGAGGTACAGCTCCAGCGCGGCGGTGACATATCGCCCGAGGAATTCAGAGAGGAATCCGTCGTTGAGCCGGATGAGCTGCGTCAGCAGCGGGACGGGCAGGAACTTCGCCGCTCCACGGCTCTCCATCACGATCTGCGTGAGGGTCGGCTGGGTGAGGTCTTCGCCCGTCTTCGCGTCGATCACCCTGGGTTCGGCCCCCTTCTGGATCTTCAGGGTGAGCTCGTCGAGCGTGATGTAGCGGCTCTCCTCCGTGTCGTAGAGCCGTCGGTTTCCGTACTTCTTGACCAGCATCGAATGCCTCCACGCGCATCCTGTGGTGCAACACCTTCCACCGCAACTCTGTTCAATGTTGCACTGCGTCACTGAGCGCCTTGACAGGGGTTGCGCCCCGAGTACTTTGGCGTCGCGCTTCAGGGGGGAACACACATGATCTGGCAGACGTGGAAGCAAGGCTTCAACGCGTGGGAGGGCGCGACGGCGAAGCTGTTCGAGCAGTGGCTGGGCAGCCCGCTGGTGCTCGAGCCGATGGGCTCCCTGCTGACGATCTCGATGAAGGCCAAAGCGGCGCAGGAGAAGGCGCTGGCCTCGTGCTGGGGCGTGTTGGGGCTTCCCACCCGGAGGGACCAGGAGCGGACACTTTATGCGCTCAACCAGCTCCAGAGTCGGCTGATCGACCTCGAGGAGCGGCTCGCTCGGAAGGAGTAGAGCCATGGACATCCAACAGCTCCGAGGTTGGTGGAACCTGGCGACCCGTCTGACGCGTCGCCCACCGGTGGCCCAGACGCCCTCCGACGTCGTCCACGCCGAGAACAAGTGGCGGCTCCTCCGCTACCGTCCACGCGCCGGTGGCCCGGGGCTCCGGACGCCGGTGTTGCTCGTCCCGTCGCTCATCAACCGGTACTACGTGCTCGACCTCGCGCCCGGTCGGAGCATGGTCGAGTACCTCGTGGCGCAGGGACACGACACCTTCGTCCTCGACTGGGGAACGCCGGGGGACGAGGACCGGGAGCTGGGCTTCGACGACTTCTGCGACCGCTATCTCGCCCGCGCCATCCGGGTCGCCTCCGGGTTCAGCGAGCGCGAGCAGGTGCATCTGGTCGGGTACTGCCTCGGGGGGACGTTCGCGGCGATCCATGCCGCGGTCCATCCGGAGAACATCGCGTCGATCACCGCCGTCGCCGCGCCCATCCGCTTCCACGACGACGGTCTTCTCTCCCGGTTCGCGAGGACGCGCAGCTTCGACGCGGAGGCGCTGGTCGAGGCCTTCGGCAATGTCCCCTGGCCGCTGATGCAGGCGACTTTCCAGATGCTCAGGCCGACGGCGACCGCGGCCAAGATCGTGTCACTGTGGGATCGCGCAGCGAACGACGACTTCATCGACGGGTTTGCCGCCGTGGAGGCCTGGAGCAACGACGCCGTTTCGTTCCCGGGCCGGTGCTTCGTCGAATACATCGAAGGGCTCTACCGGGCGGACGGTCTGGTGAACCGCACGTTCCAGCTTTCGGGGCAGCCGGTGCATCTCGACGCGATTCGCTGTCCGACCCTCGCCATCACCGTGGAGAACGACCACATCGTTCCGTGGCAGAGCGCCGCGGAGCTGGTGGAGCGGGTGGGCACCCCGGATCGCGAGCGCATCCACCTGCGAGGGGGGCACGTCGGCGCCGTGGTCTCGAAGGCGGGTGCGGCAAACCTCTGGCCGAAGCTGTCCGCGTGGTGGGCGGCGCGCGATGAGGTCGTTGCTGCGTCGCAGCAGAAACCGCCCTCCGAGCCCGAGCCCAGGCCGGCCCGGAAGGTGCGGCGCAAGCGGCGGTCAGGCGGGGCGCCCCACGTCGAGAACGCCATCACCTGACC
>JBAWAM010000706.1:0-1539 GCA_049589315.1 Myxococcaceae bacterium | reverse complement strand
GGGGTCAGACCCCATTGGCGCTAAGATAGGTTCGCTAAGATAGGCTTTGACAGGTCGAATCGAGTCGGATTCCTAGCATGGGATGACCCATGCAGAGCTGACTGAAGCGGATTGGACCGAGATCGTCGGGCGTCTGGGCGGTGCCCGCATGCTGGAGCAGGAGGCGCGCGCGACTGGCGCCTTGCAGCGGGCGCGCGCGGTCAAGTGCGGCGTCGACCTGCTGCGGCTCATTTTGGCCTACTGCCTGGGCGCCGTGGGGCTGCGGGCGACGGCGGCCTGGGCGGAGACCGTCGGGCTCGCCAGCCTGTCGAACGTGGCCCTGCTCGGCCGGCTGCGCAATGCCGTACCCTGGCTTGAGAGCATCCTGGCCCGGCTGCTGGCGCAGGTGGCCGCCGGCACGCGAGGGGCCGTTGCGGGCGGTCGTCTGATCCGCCTGGTGGACGCCACCACGGTGCGCAAGGCCGGCAAATCGGCGCGCGAGAGCGGCCGGCTGTGGCGCGTGCATGCGGTGTTCGACCTGCCGACGGAGCGCTTCAGCGCGTTCGAGCTGACCGACGAGAAGGAGGCCGAGCGGATCGACCGGATGGCCGTGGTTGCCGGCGAGATCAGAATCGGCGACGCCGTCCACTGCCGCGCCGACGAGCTGGCCGATGTGATGGCGCAGGGAGGCGATCCGCTGGTGCGCGCCGGCTGGACGAGCGCGCGCTGGCTGGACGAGCACGGCCGGGCCTGCGACATCATTCGGGAGCTGACCAAAAGCACGACCGGCGTCATCGACCGGCCGGTCTGGCTCGGGCGCAAACAGGCTGGCGCCGCTCCAGTGCCGATGCGGCTCGTCGCCATCAAGATGCCCAAGGACAAGGCCGTCAAGGCGGTGGCCGAGGCCCGCGCCGAGGCCAAATCCAAGCAGCGCAACATCATGCCCGGCACGCTGATCGCAGCCGAGTGGGTGATCCTCATCACCTCCCTCGACCGGACCGAGTACCCGACCGAGACCGTGCTGGAGCTCTACCGGCTGCGTTGGCGCATCGAGATCGCCTTCAAGCGCATGAAGAGCCTGGCGGGGTTGGCGGGGCCGCCCGGCGAGTGTCCCGAGGTCGCCAAGGCCTGGGTGCTGTGCCACTTGATTGCCGTTCTACTGACCGAGGTGGAGCTGGCCGCTCTCGGTGACTCTCCCCGCCGGGCTGTCGCGCACGTCCCGACCTATGGCGCGCTTTCTGCCTGCTGATTGCATCGCTCCTCCACGCGATCGTCCCCACTCCCAGCCTCGCTGCCCTCGCCGCCGCCTTCCCGCGCCTCACCCGCCACTTGCGCGAGCCGCCGCGACTACGACAGTATCAGCCCATCAGGCGCCTAAGTTAGCGCCAATGGGGCGCCTCCCCCTCGTCATGCGCCCGCTGGCGCTCGTCGTCGGGAACGAAGCGGTCGGCATAGACGACGGTGGTCCCGCGCTCGCCCTTGCGGACGTTGCCGCCCAGTCCCACGTCGGGTAGGCGGACGACCTCGCGGTCGTCCGCCCCCCTCAGAACCGTGCGTGCG
>JBAWAM010000705.1:0-3881 GCA_049589315.1 Myxococcaceae bacterium | reverse complement strand
TACGTGCGGCATGTGCGCCAGCATCCGCATCCGCTGCTGCGGCTGGACCTGCTGCGGGTGCCGACCTACCGCGCCGGGGTGCTGGGCGGTTCGCTGTTCCGCATCGGCATCGGCGCCACGCCATTCCTGCTGCCGCTGATGCTGCAGCTGAGCTCCGCGAAGGCGAAGTTCGCCGGTCGCTATCTAGTCCTCGCGTGCGGCAAGCCGGCGATGCTCACCCGACCCGCCCTCCAGCAATGATCGTCACCGGCGAGGGGTTCTGACCCGACGGCGTGGTCGGCGCGTTGGCGATGCCCTCCGGAGCCAGGTAGACCCAGCTCGGCGTGCCAGTGACCAGCCGGCGCTGCGTGCGAATGGTAGCCGAGCGCCGCTTCAGCGCCGCACCGAAGTCCATCCGCACTGCGCTCGACGACGCGGGCGCGTGCGGCGCGGTCAGCGGTCAGCTGGGGCGCTCCGGAGAAGTGGGCGAGCTGCGCTGCTATCGGGCAAGGTATCCGCCGTCGGCGGGATAGTAGGCGCCCGACACGAAGCTGGCGCGATCGCTGGAGAGCCACACGGCGAGCTCGGCAATCTCCTCGGCGCGTCCGAGCCGGCCGATGGGATGGAGCGACACGAGCGCGTCGCGGGTCGGCGTGTCCAGCGCCGAGAGGATCGGGGTGTCGATGTAGCCGGGGCCGATGGCGTTCACCCGGATGCCCTGCGCGCTGTACTCGAGCGCCGCGGTCTGGGTGAGGCCGACCACGCCGTGCTTCGCCGCCACGTAGCCGCCCGCTCCCGCGGTCCCGACCTGCCCGAGGATGGAGGCCATGTTCACGATGGCGCCTCCGCCTGCCTTCAACAGGGCGGGGATCTGCGCACGCATGGCGTAGAACACGCCGGACAGGTTCACGCCGATCACCTTCTGCCAGCCTTCGGTGCTCAGCGCGGCGATGGGGTTCAGCTCACCGCCGATGCCGGCGTTGTTGCAGGCGATGTGCAGCGCGCCGAAGTGGTCGATCGCCGCCTTCACCAGCGCGTCATGGTCCTCGGGACGGGCCACATCCGCGCGAACGAACACGGCCTTCGCGCCGGGGGTCGCCTCCTCGATCCGACGGACGGTCTCGCCTCCGCCCCTCTCATCGAGGTCCGATACGACGACCCGAGCGCCTTCACGCGCATACGCGAGCCCGACGGCTCGACCGATTCCGGAGCCTGCGCCGGTGATGATTGCGACCTTCTTTTCGAGCAACATGGAACGTCTCCTGATTGGGGATTGCTTGCTGGGAGGGGCAAGCGACATCCATCCAAGAGGCGTGCCAGTTACTCGTCAGAGCCAGAGGACAGGAGCGCGCGCGCAAGGGATGCGCGCCTCCAGGGAGAGGCGAAAGTTTCGCCCCTCGCCCGGACCCTCTCCAGCGCGGCTCGAAATCCCACATCGACGAGGTGGGTGGCCTGATTCGCCTGGCGACGTGCGAACGCCTGCGCCCGGAGTGCCGAGCGCAGGCGTCCGAAACGACCGGAGGACGACCTGGTAGCGCCCTATGACCGAGACCCCGAGCTCCGTCTCGTCGCGATGGGCCACGAGGGTGTTGACGATGCCGTTGCGGAGAACGGAACCGCCGTGATCGATGCCCACGCTGACCGAGACGTACTTCACCGGCTCATACGAGAGCGACGCGCCCCACCCGTACATCTGGAAGAGCGGCGCAGCCTCGCTGGCCTCGGAGAGATAGCTCTCCCGCGAGGCGTAGCGGCGCTGCCAGGTCGAGAGCAGGTAGGCGTCGGCGCTGAGCCCGCCGAAGCACCCGAGGTCGGGCAGCGCGTACGAGACGAACGGTCTCGCCCCGAGGAGATACTGGGTGTTCATCCCCGCGCCGGGGGCCCGCTCGGCGTACCGGTGGAACCGGTACTGGAAGCGGCCCTCGAGCCCGAGCTCGTGGGCGTACCGTCCCCCCACCGTGGCGTCCTGCAGGCCGCGATGGCCACGGGTAGGGAGCCTGTCCCCCCTCGGACTAGCGCGAGATCGGCTTGTACTTGATCCGCGTCGGGCGGAGCGCTTCGGCGCCGAGGCGCTTCTTCTTGTCCGCCTCGTAGTCCTCGAAGTTGCCCTCGAAGAAGAACACCTTGCTGTCTCCTTCGAACGCAAGGATGTGCGTGGCGACGCGGTCGAGGAACCAGCGGTCGTGGCTGATCACCACGGCGCAGCCGGCGAACTCCTCCAGCCCACCTTCCAGCGAGCGCAGCGTCTCCACGTCGAGGTCGTTGGACGGCTCGTCGAGGAGGATCACGTTGGCGCCCTGCTTCAGGGTCTTCGCCAGGTGCACGCGGTTGCGCTCACCACCGGAGAGATCCTTCACGCGCTTCTGCTGGTCCTGTCCCTTGAACGCGAAGCTCGCGAGATAGGCGCGCGAGGGCATCTTCCTGCCCTGCCCCAGCTCGACGAAGTCGAGGCCGTCGGAAACCTCCTCGAACGCGGTCTTGTCGCCATCGAGGGTGGCGCGGCTCTGGTCCACGTAGGCCAGCTTCACCGACTCGCCGATGCGGAAGTCGCCCGCATCCGGCTTCTCCACGCCGGTGATCAGCTTGAACAGCGTGGACTTGCCCGCGCCGTTGGGGCCAATCACGCCGACGATGCCGCCGGGAGGGAGCTTGAAGTCGAGGTCCTCGAAGAGGAGCCGGTCGCCGAAGCTCTTCTTCACGCCCTTGGCCTCGATGACGAGACCGCCGAGCTTCGGACCGGGCGGGATGTAGATCTCGCCGGTGGTCTCCCTGTCCGTCGGGCCGGCGGCGAGCAGCTCCTCGTAGCGCGCGAGGCGGGCCTTGCCCTTCGCCTGGCGGGCCTTCTGCGAGGAGTTGACCCACTCGAGCTCACGGGCCAGCGACTTCTGCCGCGCGGACTCCTGCTTCTCCTCCTGCTGGAGGCGCTTCCGCTTCTGGTCGAGCCAGGACGAGTAGTTGCCCTTCCAGGGCACGCCTTCGCCGCGGTCGAGCTCGAGGATCCAGCCCGCCACGTTGTCGAGGAAGTAGCGGTCGTGCGTGACGCACACGATGGTGCCGGGGAACTCCTTGAGCGCCTGCTCCAGCCACGCCACCGACTCGGCGTCGAGGTGGTTGGTGGGCTCGTCGAGCAGCAGCATGTCCGGCTTCTCCAGAAGCACGCGGCAGAGCGCGACGCGGCGCTTCTCACCGCCGGACAGCTTCGTCACGTCCATGTCGCCGGGCGGCAGACGCAGCGCGTCCATCGCCACTTCCAGCGTGCGGTCCAGCTCCCAGCCGTTGGCCGCGTCGATGGCGTCCTGCAGCTTCGCCTGCTCGGCGAGCAGCTTGTCCATGTCCGCGTCCGGGTCCGCGAACGCGTTGGAGACCTCGTTGAAGCGGTCGAGCAGATCGCGAACCGGCTTCACCGCCAGCTCGACGTTCCCCTTCACGTCCAGCGATGGATCGAGCTCCGGCTCCTGCGGCAGGTAGCCAATCCGGGCCGAAGGATCCGGCCGGGCGATCCCGAAGAACTCCTTGTCGACGCCCGCCATGATGCGGAGCAGCGTCGACTTACCGGAGCCGTTCGGACCCAGGACGCCGATCTTCGCGCCGGGGAAAAAGGAGAGATAGATGCCCTTGAGGATCTCCTTGCCGCCTTTGACCTTGCGGAGATCCTGCATGGTGAAGATGAAGTTTTCGGCCATGTTGCTCCCGCGGATAGCGCGCCTGCCTGCCCGTCGCAAGCAATGGCGCCTTCGCTTCAGGGCGGAACGTCCGAGGCCGACGCGCCCATTCCTCGTCAGCGGAGCTGTTCCGCTCTCAGACAGGTTGGGGGCGGCGCCTCCATACCCCGCTGGGGGCACGGCGGAGAGCAGGCGTGGGGACGAGCGACGGCAACCCGCCCTGCGAGGGCCGAGTTCGCG
>JBAWAM010000704.1:0-6510 GCA_049589315.1 Myxococcaceae bacterium | reverse complement strand
GCGACATCGTCTGGTGGCTGCGCGCCCGGTCCGCTTCGCGCAGGGCCGCGCGGAAGTCACGCTTGTCCATCGTCCATCTCCCAACCCGCGGCCCGGATGTGTTCCCATGCCCGCGCCAGCAACTTCGAGACGTAACCTTCGGAATGCCCCAGCAGTTCGGCAATCTCCCGCTGGCTGCGTCCGTCCAGAACCTTCATTGAGAGCGCCACCCGCTCCTTGGGCGGCAGCGTCTGCAGCAACTTCTCCGCCTCGCGGGCGTTTTCGGACATCTCCACCCGATCCTGCGGCGCCTCTTCAATCTCCTCGCCGTTGGCGAAGAGCCGGTGGACGTTGTGGAGAACGGAGCGCTCCCGCCGCAGCCGCGACAGGGCGGCATTGGTCGCCACCCGATAGATCCACCCGCCGAGATCCTCGTGTTCCTCGAGTTGTGGCAGCTCCTTCAACAGCTTCATGAACACGTCCTGCGCCAGGTCCTCGGCCCACGTCTCCCGCCCGCGCCCATACCGCAGCCCCAGCGCGTACACCCGGTTCCGGTGGGCCTGGTAGCAGGCCTCGAAGGTCATCCGGTGGGTGTCGCTCAGGGGCAGATCCAACGCGGTGGTGGTTGCGAACATCCGCTCTGAATCACGCTTGGACGACACAGAACTTTCCTCCGGATTTTATCCAGTGATTCCGAGGGTTTCAGAAGCCGCCGGCGAGGAAAAGGCCCGACTCCAGACGCGCCGCCTCGCTTCCCCACAGGAGGAGCCCATCTGTTGTTTTGGTGCGGTGCTCGAGGCGACGAGGGGTGAAGCCCGGGGCCATCCGGACGCCGAGCTGGAGGAGGCGGGTGAGTCGATAGCTCAGCTCCAGGTCCGCGGACACGAAGGGATCGAGCAGTCGCACCGGCTCGTCGTCCTTGATGTTGGCGGAGGGGTCCACCGTCCAGTCGTGATACGCGACGCCCACGAGCACCCCGACCTTCGCCGACAGCGGACCTGCCTGCCAGAGCCGGAACGCCGGACCCGCCTGGAGCTGCCAGTCCCAGACCTCGAGCCCGGGGACGACCGACGGGGCAAGTCCCGCCGCCACGCGAAGGCTCCAACGGTCCCCTGCCTCGACGACGATGCGCGCGAGGGGGTCGAGCCTGTCGCCCCGCCAGAGGGCGTCCACTCCGACCGCGACCTGGAGACCGAGATCGATGTCGTTCGAACCGTTGCCGGACTCAGGGAGCCCTTGCGCGTCGGCGCGCGGGATGAGCGGCGTGAGGGTCGGACGTTGCTCGGGGGCCGGGGTCGATGCGGCTTCCGCTGACAGCGGCGGGAATGTGGCGAGCTGCGCCCGCGCCAGATCCACCAGCCGCTGTGACAGCTCGAGCTGAAGCTCGGCGAGCGAGCCGACGGCGAGCGTGACCTCCACCACGTTCGGTTCGCCTCCGCCGCTGGCGACGAGGCGGATGCGCTCGCCGCTGCCCTCGAGCGAGAGGAGCACGTCGGGCTCGGCGAACGGCGCCACGACCGCGAAGCCCTCTTGAAGCAGCCGTTGGACGACGCGGGTCTCGAGCGCGAGCGCGTCCACCCGCTTCGCCGCGGAGTCGGACAGCGAAGAGACGTTGATGGCGACGGTCGGCCGCGGTGTCGCCTGCCCCCAGGCGGCGCTCGCGGTCAGGGCGAGCGCCCACGACAGGCAACGGAGCACGCCGGTGGAGAGGGGACGATTCATCTGGCGGTGCCAGAATACCCGGCCCCTCAGGTCCGCGCAGAATCCTTGTCGTGACCCGGGTCATCGACGCCGAGAGCGCCGGTCGCCGCCTGCTCGCGCTTCAGCCGGTTGCGATGACGCACGCTCGCCCATGCAGAAGCCCCGATGGTGAGGACGATGAAGCTGATCGACGCCCAGGCCGGGATGTGGAAGATCCGCGAGGTCAGCAGCTTCAATCCGGCGAACGCCAGCACCGCCGCGAGTCCGAAGTGGAGGTACTTCAGGTCCGCGAGGGACTTCGCGAGCACGATGTACAGCGCGCGCAGTCCGAGGATCGCGAAGGCGTTCGAACTGTAGATGATGAAGGGGCTGGTGGTGACGGAGAACGCCGCGGGCACCGAGTCGATGGCGAACATGATGTCCGTCGCCTCCAAGCCCATCACCGCGAGAAGGAGCGGGGTCGCCACCCGGCGGCCGCCTTCGACCACGAAGAAGTGGGCGTGGTGGAGGTTCTTCGTCACCGGCAAATGCCGCGAGAGCCAGGCGACCGCCTTGTTCTCCTCCTCCTCGGCCGGGTCGTGGCGGAAGATCTTGATCGCCGCGTAGATCAGGATGGCGCCGAAGACGTAGGCCACCCACTGCCAGCGTTCGATCGCGGCCGCGCCGAGGAAGATGAAGATCGCGCGGAAGATCAGGGCGCCGAAGATGCCCCAGGACAGCACCTTGCGGTGGTACTGCTTCGGGATGTTGAGGCTCTGGAAGACGATCAGGAAGACGAACAGGTTGTCGACGCTGAGGCTTTTCTCGATCAGGTAGGCGGCCAGGTAGTCGCCCGCGTGCCCGGCGCCCCACTTCCACCAGATGAACCCGCCGAACGAGAGTCCGACGGCGATCCAGATCACGCTCCAGACGATGGCGCTGCGCTGCGAATCCGCCCGCTCACCCCGGTGAGCGAACAGATCGATGAACAACATGACGAACAGCAGCACCGCGAAGACAGCCCAGCCCCATAGGGGGAAATCGATCACTGCGACCTCCAAACGCCACTCCCAAGTCCTGTGCAACTTGCACGCGAAACACGCGGTTCACAACCGAATCTGAACTTGCCGTTTCGCAAGTTTCTCGCGCGCACGGCCGCGAATTGGACGGGTCCGGAGATCTGCGCGAGATAACGCGGCGTATGGGAGACCTCATCGACCTCACTCTGGTCGCCGACGCTCAGCGCTACTTCCACAAGCTGCTCGACTCCCGGGGGATCGGGTACTTCCTCCGCAAGGAGGGCGGGCGGCCCTTCGAAATCGAGCCTGCCAAGGTGGAGCTGATCGTCCGGACCGCCGCGCGGGCGCGCCCCAAGCACCTCCCGAAGCCTCCCCGCCCAGCGATCGAGTACTGCCGCAAGCAGATCCGCCGCGAGCTGATCCGCCGAGTGGTGGAGTCGATGCTGATGACGGGCCTCTGAGCCTCCGGCCGCGCAGGTTCTGCAGGCGGGCGGGCTGCCGCGCACATCGTGCAGCTGATTCGGCGCAAGCGAGGGGCACGAACCGTGGCCCGGGGCTTGCTCTCCTCGGCATGGGCAAACGGAAGGAGACCCCATGCTCAAGCAGGTACCTGAGGAGAAGATGTCGAAGTGGTCGGGCGAGGAGAAGGCCGAGCTCGCGCCCGCTTCGCGCGGAGGTTCGTCGCGCACCCGGGTGAGCGCGCTCATGACGAAGGACGTCATCTTCGTGCGCCCGGAGACCTCGATCGACACCGCCGCGGCGCTCCTGCTCGACAATGGCATCAGCCGGGTTCCCGTGATCGACAAGGCCGGCAAGCTGGTCGGCGTCCTGAGCAAGACCGACCTCGTCGAGGAGCAGGTCGACCGCGAGGACTCCGGCGAGTACTCCGGTCCGCTGACCCGGCGCAGCAGCCCGGGCGTCCGGGCGACCGAGCCGCACATGCACGAGCACGTCATGGGGCCGCTCGTCGAAGAGGTGATGTCCATGCCCGCGCTGTGCGTCCCGGAGCACTACACCGTCGCCCGCGCCGCCGAGATCATGGCGGCTCATCGCGTCCACGGCCTGCCCGTGGTGAAGCCCACCGGTGAGCTCGTCGGGATGATCTCCGCGCTGGACATCCTGGCCTGGGTCGCCGGGATGACCTGAGCCGACGCCGCTCACGGCTAGAGATTGGCGAGCTCGAAGCCGGACCGCCCGTGCAGGGCACGGTGCGCGACCTGGAGGAAGTCGGTATCGGTGACGATGCCGATGAGCTCGCCCTTCGGACCGACGACCGGCACCGCGCCGATGCGGTGATCCAGCAGGAGCTCGACCGCCTGCCAGGCAGGCGCCTCCGGTTCGATGGTCTGGACCGGCTGGGTCATGAAGTCCCCGACCGGGCGTTCCCCGTCTTCCGACGCGGCGAGCGCCCGGGTGACGTCCTTCAGTGACACGATCCCCACGACGTAGCGGCGGTCGTCGATGACCGGCAGGTGGCGGATGCCTGCGCGCGTCATGAGGCGATCCGCGTGCGCGAGCGTGTCGTGGGGCCGCAGCGCCACGACCTCGCCCGTCATGAACTCCTCGACCCTGAGCATCATTGTCGAACTCCGGAACGCACCCAATGTGGGGTCTCGGAGCGTCCGGCGCGATTGAGACGGAGGTGCCACTGCATTCGCCGCGCGCGGACGCATTCTCTCCGCCAGAGGTGGAGTGGATGACGGATCGCGAGTGCGTCGAGTTGCTCCAATGGGCGGCGCCGCGGCTCGGCCTGCGTTTTCGCGGCTTCTCGCGGGTACGAGGGCAGGTGTGCAAGAGGCTCACCCGCCGATTGCGGGAGCTGGAGCTTCCGGACGCCACGGCCTACCGGAGGCGGCTCGAGGAGGATCACTCGGAGTGGGTTCGCCTGGACGCGCTCTGTCGGGTGACGATCAGTCGCTTCTATCGGGACAAGGGCGTGTGGGACGCGCTTGGCAGCGAGCTCCTGCCGCCGCTGGCGCAGGCGGCGACCGCCCGGGGTGAACCGCTCCGCTGCTGGAGTGCGGGCTGCGCCTCCGGCGAGGAGCCCTACACCCTGGCCCTGGTGCTCCGGTTCGCGGTGACGCCTCGCGTGCCGAGCGGGACGCTGACCTGGTCCATCCTCGCGACCGATGCGGACCCCGCGCTGATCGAGCGCACCCGCCGCGGATGCTATTGGCCAGCGACCCTGCGTGAGCTCCCTCCGGAGTGGGAGCAGCGCGCCTTCGAGGAGCGCGGAGGCGAGCTGTGCCTCTGGCCGGAGTACCGCGTCGGGATCGAGCTGGAAGTTGCGGACGTCCGCGACCCACCGCCGGCCGGGCCGTGGGATCTGCTGCTGTGTCGGAACGTCGTGTTCACGTACCTCGACCGGGAAGTGCAGCAGAAGTTGTTGCCCGAGCTGCTCGCGCGCGTTCGGCACGGAGGCCTGCTGGTGATCGGCGCGCACGAGTCGCTCCCCGCAGAGGCCGAGGCGCGCTTCCATCTGTCTCGCGTGGGGACCCTGCCGATCTTCCGCTACGTTCCGCCGCATGTTCTCGCGAAGGACCGGGTGGAACCGTGAGGTGAACAGGCTGGGCGCGCGCCTCGAACAGCTCCGCGCCGAAGGCCGTCCGCTGCTGGACCTCGCCGAGTCGAACCCAACGCGCGTCGGCCTGCACCCGGCTCCCGAGGCGTTGCTCCAGGCGCTGTCGTCGCCGGAGCTCGTTCACTACGAGCCCGATCCGCGAGGTCTCCGGAGCGCCCGCGAGGCCCTTGCCCGGAAAGGTCTCTTGTCGCCGGAGAGCCTGCTGCTCACCGCCAGCACCAGCGAGGCATACGCCTGGCTGTTCAAGCTGCTCTGCGATCCCGGCGACGACGTGCTGATCCCGACGCCTTCGTATCCGCTGTTCGAGTTCCTCACCGGGCTCGAGTCGGTCGGGACGCGCGCCTACCCGCTGCGGTTCGACGGCGAGTGGCACATCGATCTCGCCTCGCTCGAGGAGGCTGCAGGTCCTCGCACCCGGGCCGTCCTGGTGGTGAACCCGGGGAACCCGACGGGCGCCTACCTCAAGAGGAGCGAGCTCGAGGCGCTGTGGGAGCTGTGTGCACGCCACGACTGGGCGCTGCTCTCCGACGAGGTGTTCTCGCCCTACGGCGTGCAGCCCGCGCCGCCGGACCGTGTGACCCAGGCGGCGACCCCTGATGCGCGGGCGCTGACGTTCTCCCTCGGCGGACTGTCGAAGATGGCGGGACTCCCGCAGCTCAAGCTCGGGTGGATCATCACCTCGGGCCCCGCGGAGTTGCGCGAGGAGGCGCTGGCCCGGCTCGAGCTCGTGGCGGACAGCTATCTCTCGGTGAATGCGCCGGTGCAGCTTGGCGTGCCCTCGCTGCTCGAGCTCGCGGAGGAGGTTCAGCAGCGGATCCGCGCGCGCGTCGAAGCAAATCGGGCGATGCTCGGACGACATGCCACGCGCGAGAAGAGCTGGTCGCTCCTTCCCTCCGAGGGAGGCTGGTCCGCGCTGATTCGCGTTCCCGCGCGGTTCGACGAGGAGGCGCTCTGCCTGCAGTTGCTCGATGAAGGCGTGATCGTGCAGCCCGGCTACTTCTTCGATTTCCCCGAAGGACGCTGGATCGTCCTGTCCCTGCTTCCCGAGGAGCGGGTGTTCGCCGAAGGCATCGCACGCGTCGTGCACATGCTCGATGGCAGCGAGGAGCCTCAAGGCGTCAGATGCTGAGCGCGAGCCCCTCGCCCAATACGGAGACCAGCCGCCTCCCCGCCGAAAGCCCTTCGTCGAGGTTGGGGTTGTAGATGGTGACCGACATGCCCGCGACCTCAACCTCCGCCTGAACCGTGCGC
>JBAWAM010000703.1:0-3567 GCA_049589315.1 Myxococcaceae bacterium | reverse complement strand
CGTCGCGACGCTCGTCGCGACGGCCGCCACGGCGATCGTCACGACGACCACCGCGCTCGGGGCGCTCGCCACGCTCCTCCTCGCGCTCGTGGGCGCCGGACGCACGGTAGCGCGCCGCACCCTCGATGGCCGCGTCGGCGATCTTCGAGGTGAAGAGCTTGATCGAGCGGATCGCGTCGTCGTTGCCGGGGATCACGAAGTCGATGCCGTCGGGGTCGCAGTTGGTGTCGACGACGCCGAGCACCGGGATGCCGAGGCGGGTGGCCTCGTGGATCGCGATGTGCTCCTTCTTCGGGTCGACCACGAACATCGCGGCGGGCAGCCGGGACATGTCCTTGATGCCGCCCAGGTTCTTCTCCAGCTTCTCGCGCTCGCGCTCGAGGTTCGCGACCTCCTTCTTCGGGAGGCGGTCGTACGTGCCGTCCTCGGCCATCTTCTCGATGGACTTGAGGCGGTCGATGCCCTGCTTGATCGTCTTGAAGTTCGTCAGCGTGCCGCCGAGCCAACGGCTGGTCACGAAGAACTGACCGGAGCGGCGGGCTTCCTCCTGGATGACGTCCTGGGCCTGCTTCTTGGTGCCCACGAACAGGATGGTGCCACCGCGGGAGGTGACCTCGGTCACGAACCGGAAGGCGGAGCGGGCCAGACCGACCGTCTTCTGCAGGTCGATGATGTAGATGCCGTTCCGGGCGCCGTAGATGTACGGCTTCATCTTCGGGTTCCAGCGCTTGGTCTGGTGGCCGAAGTGAACACCGGCCTCCAGCAGCTGCTTCATCGTGATGCCGCCGTCACCCATTGCCTGTTGCTGAGTCTGCTGATCCATTTTGGTTTCTCTCTCTCCGCCACGCCCCCTTTTCGGCCTGAATCCCCGACCTTGCAGAAAGACCTCTGCAGAGGCTTCCCTCACCTGAGTAAGGGACACCCGGGGTTGACCAGGAGCGTGTGTGTATTTGAACTTCCTGCCCGTAGAGGCAGCGCCTCCTTACCCAAACAGCCGCGGACGCGCAAGCAGTCGCTGGAACGTGGTGCCCGCGGCGACGCTCTTCAAGGTGGCCGCCGGCCGGCCCGAGGGGCAGCCAGCCGGAAGTCCGGCATATCCCGGATCAGTTGCAGCCGAGAATGCCGGCGTGGACCGCCCCGCTCGACCCGGTCATCAGCACGACGCCGGGCGTCTGGTCCACCCCCGAGGAGGAGGCGAGGGGGCGGACGAGCCGTCGGGTGCCGTTGGCGCAATTGGAGCCGACGCATCCCGAGGCGATCGTCACCTTCTGCGGCTCGAACACCGTCGTGCCGTCATGTCCCACTTTGCCGGCCCAGACCTGGGGCTCGGTGGACTCTGCGCTCAGACCGAAGGCGAGCATGGAGACGAGGAACTCCGAAGTTCGGGAGGTGATGCGGGGTTGTCGCACCGAGTCGAGCCCGTTACCCCGGTGGTTCACGCCGAAGGGGTCGGACTGCCTCGACAGTCCGCTGTGCCAGACGTTCACCCGCTCGTACTGGTCGGAGCTGAAATCCCACGCGAGCGAGTGCACCACGCCCCAGCGATCCCCGCCGAGCGGGGCCCAGGCCACGTCCGGTTCCCCCGGGACCGCTGTGCCGGACGAGAACACCGTCCAGTTGTCGCCCGTCGCCGTCCCGTCCTCGTTGAACACGTTCAGCCGCACCTCGTTGTTCGAGCCGTCGACCAGGTGCGCCACGGCGAAGCGCGCCAGGCCGGCGGAGCAAGCCAACTGGTCCCCCCACGTCGCGTGCGAGCTCGCCGCCCCGAACGCGCCGGTCGAGCCGGCGACGGTGATCAGGTCGGTCGGTGGCGTGTGGGTGGTGACCGTGTACGTCGTCCCCGAGACGTTCAGGCTGTAGCGGGCCATGCGGATCTTCGACGCCGACCCATTCGTCTCCCGCCACAGCACCACGAAGCGCCCGCCGTTCCCTCGAACCAGCCGGACGTTGGAGAGGGTCGCCCCAAAGGGCGCGCGGTAGAGGTTCTTGTACACGGCGCCATCGGTGGTCCACTTCGTCATCGCGGGCCCGAAGGCGTAGAGGTCGAGGTCCTTGAGATTCGTGCTGCTGTAGTGGACCACCGCGGCCAGCCCCGGTCCCGCCTGGGCAATGGCCACCTCCACATTCGAGGTGAAGTTGGAGAGATCGAGGGGCAGCGCGCTGAGGGGGTACCCGTCTTCTCCGAGCTTCTGGGCCAGCACGTCCCCTCCCCGGACGTAGGCGACGAAGTACTCGGCCCACGCGTCGGTGCCGGAGGTGTTCTGGCCCCCATTGCAACCACCGGAGGTGAAGAAGAAGGGCGCGACCGCCATGTCGGTGGGTTCGAACGAAGACGCCACGCCCCACCACTTCACCAGCTCCGTCTCGTCGACCGTGCCGTCACAGTCGTTGTCCGCGCCGTCGCATGCGGCGGCGGTGGGACTGCCCGGATTCGCGGAGCACTGGGTCGTGCTGCGGTCGGCGCTGCACACCCAGGTGCCCGCGTTGGCGCAGACGCCCTGCCCGACCGAACAGGAGGCCCCCTTGTTGGCGAAGGTCTCGTCGGTGCTGCCATCGCAATCGTTGTCCGCCCCGTCGCACACCTCCGCAGCGGGCTGCACCGCCCCAACGCACCGAGGCGCTCCGGAGACGCACTGGATCGCGCCGGGAGCGCAGGGGCCGGCCAGCCCGGTCTGGCAAGCGTCGCCGCGGGTCGGGAAGGTGTCGTCGATCCGGACGTCGCAGTTGTCGTCGATGCCGTTGCACAGCTCGGTCGCGTCCGGGTGGACGTTCCCATTGCCGTCATTGCAGTCGCCTGACCGGGTGACCTTGCCCGGCAGCGAGGCCTGGCAGCTCTTCGTGGCCGCGCCGGCGCCCCAGCCGTCTCCGTCGACGTCGTTGTAGAAGGACTGCTCGGTGACGCTCTCGTCGACCGCGCCGTCGCAGTCGTCGTCGAGCCCGTTGCAGGCCTCCGGGGCCGCCGGATGTCGCAGCGGGTCCTGATCGTCGCAGTCGCCTCCCTTGCTCACCCGATCCGGGAGCTGCTCGCGGCACGACTCGACCGACAGGCCCGCGCCGTAACCGTCGTTGTCCCCGTCGACGTAGTGCGACATCAGCGGGAGGTCTTCGTCGATCAGACCGTCGCAGTCGTTGTCCGCGCCATCGCATCGCTCCGGCATCCCCGGTGCACGGGAGGGATCCGCGTCGTCGCAGTCGCGGACCGGGACCGCTTCGCAGTCGCCCGTCCCCCCGACGCCGTCGCCATCGTTGTCGAGGCATCCACCCTGGGGCAGCGGGCCCGGGCCAACGCCGGCGTCGACGACCGGACTGCCCGCATCGGAAACGGGAGGAGGCACGTCGCCGCAGGCCACCGTGGCGCCGAGCATGAACAGCACCGCCGCCATGCCGACGTGTCCGCGAAGCGTCCGAGCAGGGTCACGATCACGCATGCAGAAAACTCCCACGTTCTCCGGGCCTGTCGTGGAATCTGCGACCCTACGCCACTTTTCCGGCGGCGTTCAACCGGCCTGGGCCCGCAAACGACAAACGCGGCCCCGGGGGACCGCGTTCATCGAACCATCGGAGCTG
>JBAWAM010000702.1:0-3670 GCA_049589315.1 Myxococcaceae bacterium | reverse complement strand
TCGCGGATCGGCGTGAGGATGGGTCGCGCTGGCTCCTCGGGGGCGGCCTCGTCGCGGCGGGCGCGACGGCGGGGCTTCTCCTCTTCGGATCGGGTGGTCGGGGTAGTAGCGAGCTTGCGGCGGGGTTTGTCTTCACCCGTCACCGAGGTCGTGTTGATCTCGGGCTCAGCGGCTTTGTCCTTGGAAGTGCGGGCTCTTGCCATGGTGCGTCTGGATTCGGCGTTCTGAAGGGAAACGGTGCCCGGCCTCGAATCCGTCGCGTTTGAGGACGGCGGCCGGTGCGGGCCTCGTTTGCCGGATGGCTCAGGGAAGAAGCAGCGCCCGGAAAGAAAGGACGCCGCGGGGTAGGCCAGGTCAGGGTATTGAGGGGGTCCCGAGCTGTCAAGCTGAGGAACAGCGACCCCACCGGTTGCATTCCTTTTCTGAATGGAGATGCGCTTGGACAGGACTGCGGCGAAGGACCGAATCGACGCGCTCCGGAAGGAGATCGCCCACCACGACTACCGGTATTACGTCCTCGACGAGCCGGAGGTGTCGGACGCCCACTACGACCGGCTGATGAAGGAGCTGCAGGCGCTCGAAGCGGACTGGCCGGAGCTCGCCAGCGCTGCGTCTCCTACCCGCCGGGTGGCCGGCGCGCCAGCGGAGCGCTTCGAGAAGGTCGTCCGCAAGCAGCCGATGCTGTCCCTTGCGAACGTGTTCTCCCTCGAGGAGTTCGCCGAATTCGACGAGCGGATCCGCAAGCAGCTGGGGAGCGACCGCGTCCAGTACGTCTGCGAGCACAAGCTGGATGGGCTCGCGGTGGAGCTGATCTACGAGGGCGGCGTCTTCGTGAAGGGCTCCACCCGCGGCGACGGAACGGTCGGCGAGGACGTCACCGCCAACCTGAGAACGGTCCGGAACATCCCGCTGGAGCTGCACGCGCCGGAGGGCGGCGAAGTGCCCCGATACCTGGAGGTCCGGGGCGAGGTGTTCATGCGCAAGGAGGACTTCGCCCGGCTCAACCAGCAGCGCGAGGAGGCCGGAGAGCCGGTCTTCGTCAACCCCCGGAACTCCTCGGCCGGCTCGCTGCGGCAGCTCGATCCCCGCATGACCGCCGGCCGCCCCCTCTCCTTCTATGCCTACGAAGTCGGCCAGTGCGACGGGCCGAGCTTCGAGTCGCACTCGCAAAAGCTCGACGTGTTGACCGCGCTGCGACTGCCGGTGAACCCCGACCGGGTCGTCTGTAATGGCCTCGAAGAGGTCCAGAGGGTGTACGGGCGCTTCCTCGAAGGCCGTCACGCGCTGGCCTATGAGGTCGATGGGATGGTGGTGAAGGTCGACCTCGAAGACCACCGGCGGCGCCTGGGTCAGGTCTCGAAGACGCCGCGCTGGGCGGTCGCATGGAAGTTCCCTCCCGTCGAGGCGGAGACGCAGGTCGAGCGCATCGAGGTCCAGGTGGGCCGCACCGGTGCGATCACGCCCGTGGCCATCCTCGTGCCCGTACACGTGGGCGGCGTCACCGTCACCCGCGCCACCCTGCACAACGAGGACGAGCTCCGCCGCAAGGACGTGCGGGTCGGGGACTGGGTGTTCGTCCGCCGTGCCGGCGACGTCATCCCGGAGATCGTGAAGGTCATCACCTCGCGCCGGTCCGGAGAGGAGAAGGCGTTCGACTTCCCCACCGCGTGCCCGGTGTGCGGGTCCCCCGTCCGCCGCGAGGAGGGCGAGGCCGTCGCCCGCTGCACCGGCGTCGCCTGCCCCGCCAAGGGTCAGGCGAACCTGCGTCACTTCGCGACCCGCCCGGCCATGGACATCGACGGGCTGGGGGACAAGCTCTGCGCGCAGCTGGTGGCGATGGGGCTGGTGAAGACCTTCGCGGACATCTACCGGCTCGATCTGGACAAGCTGCTCCAGGTCGAGCGGATGGGCGAGAAGAGCGCGCAGAACCTCCTCGAAGCGATCGAGCGCTCGAAGAGCACGACTTTGCGGCGGCTGATCTACGCCCTGGGCATCCGCCACGTCGGCGAGGCGACCGCAAAGGCGCTGGCCGAACACTTCCGCGAAATCCGGAAGCTCTACCACGCGTCGGTCGAGGAGCTGACCGCGGTGAAGGACGTGGGCCCGGAGATGGCGCAGGAGATCCACGCGTACTTCCAGGATCCCGGAAAGCGCGAGGTCATCGAGGAGCTGCTCGCGCTGGGCGTCCAGCCTTCGCCACCCGAAGAGGTGACGGGCGGAGCGTTCGCCGGGAAGAGCGTGGTCCTCACTGGCACGCTCGCGACCATGACCCGCGAGCACGCGAAAGAGGAGATCGAACGCCGGGGCGGCAAGGTGTCGGGCAGCGTGTCGAGGAAGACGGACCTGCTGGTCGCCGGCGAGGACGCAGGTTCGAAATTGACGAAGGCGCGCGAGCTCGGCGTCCGGGTGGTCGACGAGCCCGCGTTCGCCGAACTCCTGAGGGGAGGTTGACCCCATGTCGTCCCCCGGGGATTCGAACGTCCGCGTCTCGCTCCGGATCCGCGGTCGCGTGCAGGGCGTCTACTTCCGCCAGAGCACCCAGGAGGAGGCCCAACGCCTCGGCGGGCTGACCGGCTGGGTCCGCAACCTGCCGGACGGCGACGTAGAGGCCGTGGTCGAGGGGCCACGCGACCGGGTGGAGGCGCTCGTCGCCTGGTGCCATCGAGGCCCGCCCTCCGCACGGGTGGCCGAGGTGCGGCGAGACGACGGAACGGCAACGGGGGAGTTCAGCGTTTTCGAGGTGCGACGGTAGGGAGGAAGGAGCCCGTCCGGTCGGCTACGAAGAGACAAGAATCTGGGTGCGTTTGCTTTACTTTCGCCGAGCACCCGTGAAACTCTGCAGGTGAAAAACGGGTACCTGGTCGGTTGCCAGTGGGGCGGCCTCCGGGGCTCCTTGGAGCTTTTTGACGGGACGCCAGACGGATTCCAGCGCGCGCCGCCGCAACGTTCGCCCCCAAGGTCCAGAGCGGATCGACCGGAACGGCTGAACGGGCTCAGGACTCGCTGAAATCGGAAGGCGGCAACCCCACCGGCATTGTGCCGGATTCGGGGCAAACATTCGAAGTTGGTTCAGGAGTCGGGGGATGGAAAGCAGCGCGACGACATCAACAACGATGGGTGCGCGCCCCCTCCCGCTCCACTTGGCACACGTGGACACTCGCTGCGACATCGCTTCCCGTCCGTTGAAGCTGGTGGGTCCGCTGCGTGTGCGGTCAGGAATCCCAGATGGGCAGCACCCTGGTGATCAACGCTGCTGGGCGCGAGACCCGCGTCGCCCTCGTAGAGGGCGGTCACATCGCGGAGTTCTATCTCGAGCGTAAGAAGGACAAGGGAATCGTCGGAAACATCTACAAGGGTCGCGTCGTCCGGGTCCTCCCGGGCATGCAGGCGGCCTTTGTGGACATCGGCCTGGAGAAGGCCGCGTTCCTCTACGTCAACGACGTCGTCTATGACCCCGACTTCGCCAAGGCGCAGTTCGAGCTGACGGAAGGCGAGCACGACGACGAGGTCCCGGACGTTCCGGACGTGGACAACCACGTGGACGAGCACCCCGAGGAAGCGGAGGTACAGGAGTTTCCTGCCGGGGAGCTGGCCCCGCCGCAGTCGGGCGAACGGCTCATGACCGGTGAGATCCCGGTTGCGGCGATGCCGGCCGAGGCGTCCCCCGCCC
>JBAWAM010000701.1:0-42623 GCA_049589315.1 Myxococcaceae bacterium | reverse complement strand
CGCCAGTCGGTGTCGGCGGGCCTGGGGCTGGTGGCGATGGCCACCGCGATGAGCCTGGGTTACCGGCGGCTGGCACGGCTGGCGTACCCGATCCTGGTGGTGGCGACGGGGCTTGCGATCCTCGTGTTGATCCCCGGCGTAGGCTCCGCAGCGGGCGGCGCGCAGCGCTGGATCCGCCTGCCCGGGTTCTCCCTGCAGCCGGCGGAGCTGCTCAAGTTCGCGTGGATCACCTACCTCGCGTACTCCCTGGCGAAGAAGCGGGAGAAGGTGGCCTCGTTCTCGGTGGGGTTCCTGCCGCACATCCTCATCGCCCTGCTGCTGGTCGGGCTGTGCATGATGCAGCCCGACTTCGGCAGCTCCGTGACCCTGCTGTTCCTGATGTTCGCGATGCTGTTCACCGCGGGGACGAAGGTCTCGTACCTCGTCGGGTCGATCCTGCTGGCGCTGCCGCTGGCGTACCACGCGGTGTCCTCGTCCCAGTACCGGATGAACCGCATCCTGGCCTTCCTCGATCCGTGGAAGCACCGGCACGACCTCTCGTACCAGGTGGCCGAGTCACTCATGTCCATCGGTTCGGGCGGCGTCACCGGCCTCGGGCTGGGCGATGGCCGGCAGAAGTTGTTCTTCCTCCCCGAGGCGCACACCGACTTCATCTTCGCCATCATTGGCGAGGAGCTGGGGCTGGTCGGGGTGACGGTGGTGGTGGCGCTCTACGCGGTGGTGATCTGGCGCGGGGTGCGCGCAGCGCTGGCCGCGTCGGAGCCTTTCGGAACGTATCTCGGTCTGGGTGTGACGATGCTGTTCGGATTCCAGGCGGTGGTGAACATGTGCGTGGCGATGAGCCTGTTGCCGACGAAGGGGCTCACCTTGCCGTTCATCTCCTACGGCGGAACCTCCCTGGTGGTGATGATGGGCTGTGCAGGCGTGCTGCTGTCGGTCTCGGCAGGCGCGGAGGCGCGGGCTCCGTCGCGCACCCGAGGGCAAACGCGCGCATCGAAGCTGAGTGAGGCGACCGCGTGAAGATGCTGATCGCCGGAGGAGGAACGGGTGGACATCTCTTCCCCGGTATCGCGGTCGCCGAAGAGGTGGTGACCCGGGCGAAGGGAAACGAGGTCGTGTTCGTCGGCACCGACCGCGGACTGGAGGCGCGGGTGGTCCCGGCCGCCGGCTTCAAGCTGGAGACGATCCGCGCTCAGGGCCTGAAAGGCGTGGGCCCGGTGAAGCTGATCAAGGCGCTGTTCGCGCTGCCTCTGTCCTTCATCGAATCCTGGCAGATTCTCCGCCGCCATCGCCCGGACGTGGTGGTCGGGGTGGGCGGCTATTCGTCCGGGCCGGTGGTGCTCGCGGCCTGGATGCAGGGGATCCCCACCGCAGTCCAGGAGCAGAACGCGCTGCCGGGGATGACCAACAAGATCCTCGGGCGGTTCGTGAACGTGGCGTTCGTCGCGTTCGAAGATGCGCGTCGCTTCTTCCCGTCCGCCAAGGTGCAGCTCGTCGGGAATCCGATCCGTCGGGCGCTGATGGACAACTACCTGCGCTCGACCGTGGCCCACGACCGCTTCTCGGTGCTGGTCTTCGGCGGCTCCCTGGGGGCGCGCGCCATCAACCAGCGCATGCAGGACGCGCTGGACCACCTGGGCGATCTCAGCGAGCAGCTCCACTTCGTCCACCAGACAGGGAAGAGCGACACCGACGCCGTCCGGAAGGCCTACGCCGACAGGGGCTTCTCCGCAGAGGTGCTCGAGTTCATCGACGACATGTCGAAGGCCTACGCCCGCGCGGAGCTCGTGGTCTGCAGGGCGGGCGCGACGACGCTCGCGGAGCTCACCGTCTGCAAGAAGGCGTCGATCCTGATCCCGTTCCCGTACGCCACCGACGATCACCAGACGAAGAACGCGAAGGCGCTGGTGGACGCGGGAGCGGCCGTGATGCTCAAGGAGTCCGAGCTCAGCGGCGAGCGGCTGGCGAACGAGATCCGCGCCCTGATCGGCGATCCGGAGCGCCGCAGGAAGATGGAGAAGAAGGCGGGCCTGATGGGTCGCCCCGAAGCTGCCAAGGAGCTGGCCGACGTCTGCGTCCAGCTCATGGTCGACAAGTACGGACCGAAGGGCCGGGAGACATGACGCAGAGCCTTTTCAAGACGCGCCACGCGGCGCGCGTGCACTTCGTCGGGATCGGCGGCATCGGCATGAGCGGCATCGCCGAGGTGCTGCTGAACCTGGGTTACACCGTGTCCGGCTCGGATCTGAAGGAGTCGGAGTCGACGAAGCGGCTGGGGCGGCTGGGCGCGACCATCTCGTATGGGCACCGCGCCGAGAACCTGGTGCGCGCGGACGTGGTGGTGATCTCCTCGGCGGTGAAGAAGGACAACCCCGAGGTGGTGGTCGCCCGCCAGCGGAAGATCCCGGTCATCCCCCGCGCGGAGATGCTCGCCGAGCTGATGCGCCTGAAGTACGCGGTGGCGGTCGCTGGCTCGCACGGGAAGACCACCACCACGTCGATGATCGCCACGGTGATGTCGGCCGCCGGCCTCGATCCGACCGCGGTGGTCGGCGGAAAGGTCAACGTCCTCGACTCCAACGCCAAGCTCGGAAAGAGCGAGCTGATGGTGGTGGAGGCAGACGAATCCGACGGCTCCTTCCTCAAGCTGCACCCGTCCATCTCGGTGGTCACCAACATCGATCCGGAGCACATGGATCACTACGGGTCCATCGAGAGGCTGCGCGACGCGTTCGTGGAGTTCTGCAACCGCGTTCCGTTCTACGGCCTCAACGTGCTCTGCCTGGATCATCCCAACGTCCAGGCGCTGCTGCCGGCCCTGGAGAAGCGGTTCGTCACCTACGGCTCGTCGCACACCGCGGACTACCGGCTCGAGCAGGTGCGCCTCGATGGGTTCGCCACCCGGTTCCACGCGTATCGACGCGACAGCGACCTCGGCGAGTTCACCGTCCGGATGGTCGGCGCCCACAACGCGATGAACGCGCTCGCGGTGATCGCGGTGGCCGAGGAGATGGAGATCCCGCTGGACACGGTGCGCTCGGCGCTCGCCGAGTTCGGCGGCGTCCAGCGGCGCTTCACGGTGAAGGGTGAGGCGAGCGGGATCACCGTGGTCGACGACTACGGGCACCACCCGGCCGAGGTCCGCGCCACCCTGGCCGGCGCGCGAAAGGCCTTCGGGCGCCGGGTGGTCGCCGCGTTCCAGCCGCACCGCTACACCCGGACCCACGACTTGTTCCAGGAGTTCGCCACCTCGTTCAACGATGCGGACGTGCTCTTCGTGACGAACATCTACGCGGCGGGCGAGGAGCCCATCAGCGGTGTCTCCGGACAGAACCTTGCGGATGCGATCACCGCACACGGACACCGCGACGTGACCTTCGTGGACAAGCGCGCCGACCTCGCCGAGGCGATCGCCGGTCGGCTGAAGCAGGGCGACCTCGTGTTGACGCTCGGCGCAGGAGACATCACCCAGACCGGGCCCGAGCTGCTGGCCCGGCTGCGCAGCGAGGGAGGAACGCGCGCGTGAAGGCCCTCGCGCACCAGAACCTCTTCGAGCGGCTGGGCCGCTTCGTCGAGGGCGAGGTGAAGGCGGAGGCCCCGCTGGCGCCGTGGACCTCCGTCCGGGTGGGCGGCGCCGCGGAGCTGTGGGTGCGTCCGTCTTCTCCCGACGGTCTGGTGGCGATGCTCCGGATGGCGCGGGAAGAGGGCGCCCCGGTCACCGTATTGGGCGGCGGCGCCAACACCCTGGTGGGTGACGGTGGCGTCCCCGGGATCACCCTGAAGCTCCCGAGCGATCTTCTCCCGGAGGAGAAGGTGATCGACTCGGCCGGCGGTCGGCTCACGCTCTGCGCCGGCTCGGCGATCGCGCGGCTGATCACGCTGATGAAGTCGAACCGGCTGGTCGGCGCGGAGTTCCTCGCGGGGATTCCGGGGACCCTGGGCGGCGCGGTGTCGATGAACGCCGGGACGAAGAACGGCGAGTGCATGACAGTGGTCGAGGCGGTGGAGCTGGCGACCGCAGACGGGATCGGCTGGGTGGATCGCGCGGCGTTGCCGTTCACCTATCGCCACACCTCGTTGCCCGAGGAGGCGGTGGTCACCCGCGCGCGCTTCGTCCTTCCGGCCGGGGACGTGGCCGAGTCGCAGGCGAAGATGGAGGCCGACCTCGGGTATCGCAAGAGCACCCAGCCGCTGTCCCAGCCCAACTTCGGCAGCGTCTTCAAGAACCCCCGCCCGCACGGCGCGGGGAGCTTGATCGAGCAGGTCGGGCTCAAGGGACACACCGTCGGCCGCGCGCAGATCTCCGCGCTGCACGCCAACTGGATCGTGAACCTCGGAGGCGCGACCGCGCTGCACGTGACCTCGCTGATCGCCCTCGCGCAGAAGCGGGTGCACGAGCAGTTCGGCATCGAGCTGCAGCCAGAGGTGAAGCGAATCGGAGTTTTTTCATGAACGTGGAAGAACTGAAGAAGAAGCGCATCGCCGTCCTCCTCGGCGGACTGTCCTCCGAGCGTGAGGTGAGCCTCCGCTCCGGCGCAGCCATCGCCAAAGCGCTGCGAGGCCTCGGCTACGACGTGGTCGAGGTAGACGCCGGCCGCGATCTCCCCGCCCGTCTCATCGCCGAGAAGATCGACCTGGCCTTCATCGCGTTGCACGGCCGCTACGGCGAGGACGGCTGCGTGCAGGGCCTGCTCGAGTACATGGGCATCCCGTACACCGGGTCCGGCGTGCTGGCGTCCGCCCTGGGCATGGACAAGGTCGCGGCGAAGCAGGTCTTCGTGCAACACGGCATCCCCACGCCGAAGTTCGTGGTCTTCCAGACCGCGGACGAGGCGCTCGCAGCAGAGGGGAAGCTCCCGTTCCCGCTCCCGGTCGTGGTGAAGCCCTCTCGGGAAGGGTCTTCGGTCGGCGTCCACATCTGCAAGACCCCCGAGGCGTACCGGGACGCGATCCAGGAAGCCTCCACCCATGCGGGCGCGCTCCTGGTCGAGCAGTTCGTGAAGGGCCGCGAGGTCCAGGGCGGCGTGCTCGACGACGAGGCGCTGGGCGTCATCGAGGTCGTCGCCGCCCGCGAGTTCTACGACTTCGAGGCCAAGTACAAGGCCGGGAGCGGGACCCAGTACCTTTTCCCCGCGCCGCTGCCGCCCGACCAGTACGAGCGGGTGAACCAGGTCTGCCTCGCCGCGCACCGCGCGCTCGGATGTGCTGGCGGAACGCGCTCGGACGTGATCATCACCGGCACCGGCGAGGTGTTCGTCCTGGAGACCAACACGCTGCCGGGCATGACCGAGTCCAGCCTGCTGCCCAAGATTGCCGCGGGGCGGGGGATCGATTTTGCCGGCCTGTGTGAGCGGCTCCTGATGGGGGCATCGCTGAAGGCGTAGTGGTCAGAAATTTGCGAGGGGCTCGGAGGCGGATCAGCATCGGCTGAGAGGGGACGCGAAGGGAAAATGGCAGGGAGGGGAAAAAATCGGCGCAAGCAGGACGCCGCCGTGCGAACGCAGTCGCTCAAGCAGAGCGCGACGCGGCTCGGGACGCTCGTCTTGCGGGTGGCTGTCGTGATCGGGCTGTCGGGCGGCCTCTATTTCGGCGCGACCCACGGCTACCGCTGGGCGACCACGTCGCCGACCTTCGCCCTCGAGGACGTCACCTTCACCGGGCATTCGCGCTCCACCGAAGGAGAGCTCCTCCGGCTCGCCGGTCTGGCGTTCGGTCAGAACCTCTTCCGGATGGACGTCGCCGCGCTGGAGCGGGCGATGGACGCGCACCTGTGGGTCCGGCACGTGGAGGTCACCCGTCACTTCCCGTCGCGCATCGCCGTCGAGGTAGAGGAGTTCGAGCCCGCCGCGCTCGTGTCCCTGGGAGAGCTCTATCTGCTCGACCGTGAGGGCGCGCCCTTCAAGAAGCTGCAGGCGGGCGACGAGCTGGATCTGCCGCTCGTCACGGGGATGACGCGGGAGGAGTACGTCGCGTCGCCAGAGAAGGCGTCCGGGCAGTTCCGCGCGGCGCTGGAGTTGATGGCTGCGTGGTCCGGGTCGAAGGAGGACGGCACGCCGGCGTTCGGCGACGTCTCGGAGATCCGCATCGCGAAGGACGGCATGACTGTGGTCACCGAGAAGGGCGTCGAGGTCCGGATGGGACTCGACGACACGCCCGCGAAGCTGGCGCGCCTGGAGAAGGTGCGGAGCGAGCTGACGCGGCGTGGGCTCGAGGCGGAGATCGTCCACCTCGACAACCGGGCGCGGCCCGGCTGGGTGACCGTGAAGCTTCCGACCCCTCTCTCCGAGAGGAAGAGGGGATCGGTGCAGTAGGACGCTCCTGCCACGAAAGTGGGGAGCCGGGAGGGGTACATGGCGAAGCAGAAGTCAGGAGAGATCGTCGTCGGTCTCGACATAGGGACGACGAAGATTTGCGCCATCGTCGGCGAGCTCACCGACAGTGGCATCGACATCATCGGGATCGGGAGCCACCCGTCGAAGGGCCTGCGCAAGGGCGTCGTCGTCAACATCGAGGCGACGGTGGCGTCCATCCGCCGCGCCATCGAGGAGGCGGAGCTCATGGCGGGCTGCGAGATCAGCCACGTCTACACGGGCATCGCCGGCGGGCACATCAAGGGCTTCAACAGCCAGGGCATCGTCGCGGTGAAGGACAAGGAGATCCGGGAAACGGACATCCAGCGCGTGATCGATGCCGCGAAGGCCGTGGCGATCCCGCTCGACCGCGAGGTCATCCATGTCCTCCCCCAGGAGTTCATCATCGACGACCAGGGCGGCATCAAGGAGCCGCTCGGCATGGCGGGCGTTCGCCTCGAGGCGAAGGTCCACATCGTCACCGGCGCGGTGTCGTCGGCGCAGAACATCGTGAAGTGCGCCAACAAGACCGGGCTGAACGTGTCGGACATCGTGCTCCAGCCGCTTGCCTCTGCCGAGGCGGTGCTGAGCGAGGACGAGCGCGAGCTGGGCGTCTGCCTCGTCGACATCGGCGGCGGGACCACCGACATCGCCATCTTCTCCGGCGGCGCCATCGTGCACACGGCGGTCATCGCTCTGGGCGGGAACAATCTGACCTCGGACATCGCGATCGGCCTGCGTACGCCGACGCACGAGGCCGAGCGGATCAAGCAGAAGTACGGCTGCTGCCTGTCCTCGCTGGTGGACAAGGACGAGACCCTCGAGGTCCCCTCGGTGGGTGGCCGTCAGTCGCGCGTGCTGGGCCGGCAGATCCTCTGCGAGATCCTCGAGCCGAGGGTCGAGGAGATCTTCCAGCTCGTGGCGCGGGAGATCCAGAAGTGCGGATACGAGGACCTGCTCGCGTCCGGCGTGGTGATCACCGGCGGCTCGACGCTGCTGGCGGGCATGCCGGAGCTGGCCGAGGAGGTCATCGGGCTTCCCGTGCGCCGCGGGGTTCCGCGCGGACTGGGCGGCCTGGTGGACGTGGTGAAGAGCCCGATCTACGCGACCGGCGTGGGCCTGGTGGTCTACGGGGCGAAGAACATCGATCGCCGCGTGTTCCGGATCCGGGACGATTCGAACGTCTACAAGAAGGTGAGGGGTCGGATGCGGGAGTGGCTGGCGGAGATCTTCTGAGAACCGCGGTCGGCAGTTGGCAGTTCGCAGTCGCTGAAGCCAGAGCGCACCCACCTGCTGACTGCCAACTGCCAGCTGCCGACCCCGGTGCTACAGCTACATAGCCGAAAACTTGCCACGTTCCGGGGCTAGATAATGATGTCGCGGGCCCCACACGAGGAACCCTCATGACCAATTTCGAGCAGACCAAGCAGACCGCGAAGATCCGCGTCGTCGGCGTAGGTGGGGCGGGGTGCAACGCCGTCAACACGATGATCGAGGCCGCGCTCGAGCGCGTCGACTTCATCGCGGCGAACACGGACATCCAGGCGCTCGCAGCGAATAAGGCGCCTACCAAGATCCAGATCGGCCAGACCCTCACCAAGGGCCTGGGCGCAGGTGCGAATCCGGAGATGGGCCGAGAGGCCGCCCTGGAGTCGCGCGACATGATCGCCGCGCAGCTCGAGGGCGCGGACATGGTGTTCGTCACCGCGGGCATGGGCGGCGGCACCGGCACCGGCGCGGCGCCGGTCATCGCCGACATCGCCAAGAGCCTCGGCGCGCTGACCGTCGGCGTCGTCACCAAGCCGTTCCTCTTCGAGGGCAACAAGCGCCGCAAGCAGGCGGAGCAGGGCCTCGTCGAGCTCAAGGCCGCGGTGGACACGCTCATCACGATCCCGAACCAGCGGCTGCTCAGCCTCTCCGACGCGCCGATGCCGCTGCTGGAGACGTTCAAGAGGGCCGACGAGGTCCTCCTCAACGCCGTCCAGGGCATCTCCGACCTCATCCAGTACCACGGCTACATCAACGTCGACTTCGCTGACGTGAAGACGATCATGAGCGACCGCGGCCTGGCGCTGATGGGCACCGGCCGGTCCACGGGCGAGAAGCGCGCGCTGATGGCGATGCAGCAGGCCATCTCCAGCCCGCTCCTCGAAGAGGTCACGATCGACGGCGCCACGGGCCTGCTGATCAACATCACGGGTGGCCGCGACATGACCCTCCAGGAGGTCAACGAGGCCCTCACGCTCGTCCATGACGCGGCGGACACCGAGGCGGAGATCATCTTCGGCTCGCTGATCGACGAGACCATCACCGACGAGGTGAAGATCACGATCATCGCGACCGGGTTCGCCCAGCGGGACATGAAGCTCCGCGGGATGGCTCACCCGGTCCAGGTGCCGCTGATCGCCCGCCCGGTTGCGCCCTCCGCGCCGCCGCCGATCCCGCGTCCGTCCGTGCCCAGTCTTCCGGTGATTCCGCTCACCGAGGACATGGTCACCCTGGCTCGCACGGGCGCTCGCACGGTGGCCACCGCCGCCTCCGCTGCGCCCCAGAGCGCGCGCGTCGCGATCAGCCGCGAGCCCAACAGCCTCCCGGTGGACGAAGACCAGTACGACATCCCCACGTTCCTGCGCCGCCAGGGACAGACGGAGATGCCGTAGCCCACTGAACCGGGATTCAGACCTCAGGCCCGCGGCGAAGGATCGAGTCCTCGCCGCGGGCCCTTTTTCTTTTCAGCGGCGGCGAGGACCGCGGGCGTCCGCGCGCGCATCGGCGACTTCCATCCTCGCGTTCTGCACGAGCTCGCGGATGAGCTGGGTCTTCTTCACCAGACTCGTGCGGTCGTAGCGGCGGTAGAGGCTGTCGAGCTCGCGATCGAGAGCGCGGATGCGCTTCAGCGATCTGGACTCCTCACGGACCTCGGCGCGAGCGTTCCGACGCGAGTCGGATCTTGCCTCTCTCACTTCGGCGCGCGCCTCTCGCAGCTCGGCGTCGAGGAACTGCTTCAGCTCGCGCTCCACCTCCCTCAGCGCGGCGCGATCATTCCGGGCGCGCGCGGTGGCGTAGCGGTCCTGCATGCGCTCGAGCTGCCGCAGGTCCCAGCGCTCCTCACGAACCTCCCGGACCTGTGTCGCCGGGGTGCCCCGGGGTGGGGCGGCGTGCGCCACGGCGGCGCCGGCGAGGGTGGATCCGAGGACCAACACGGCGAACATTCCCTGGGTGCGCTTCATCGGGGGCTCCTTTCCGCCTTCTGGGGCGGGTCGACTTCGGTGGACGACCAGGGACAAAGCAACGTCCGGGCCAGCGCCTCTCGAGGCGCGCCGTTGCCGGAATGCGGGCTCCCGGTGCGGCTTCGGCACGGATGCGGCTGCAGGAATGGCACCCGGGCTGCGGATTCCGCCTCGGCGGTCGGGTGCGTGCTCTGCCCACCTGGATTCTGCTATCTGGAGGCGGCATGAGCGCCTCGCTCGAGATTGTTCCGAATCCAGAGAGCCACGCCGTCTGCGCCCGCCATCCGGACCAGCGCGCCATCGCGCCCTGCAGCCGATGTGGCACGTTCGTCTGCTACCAGTGCATCACGAACGCGTCTGGCTCCAGCGCGCTGTGCCCCGACTGCGTGGCGTTGACCCCGCCGCTCGCGAGCCGGGGTGCGCGCTTCGCCGCGAACCTGGTGGATCAGTTCATCTGGGTCCCCTGGTTCTTTCCGATGTTCCTCGTGGAGGGAGAGGGCATGGAAACCCTCCAGATCGTGTTCGGGATCGGAGGAGTGATCGCGGCGCTCGGCACCCTGGTGCTGCAGATCTACCTGGCAGCTCGCGGGCAGAGCGTCGGTAAGAAGCTCCTGAAGATTCGGGTGGTCCGGAGTGACGGCAGCCGCGCTTCGCTGGCGCGCATCATCTTTCTCCGCAATGCGCTCCCGGTTCTGGTGAACTCGCTCTGCGGCATCTTGAACCTGGTCGATGCCGTGATGATCTTCGGCAACGAGCGGCGCTGTATCCACGACCACATGGCGGACACGATGGTCATCGAGGCGAGAGAGCCTGTTTGAACCCGTACACCGCCGCCTGCGGGCCCTCCAGCACCAGCTTCCCCTGGTGAATCGGAGCGCTCGTCAACGCGCCGCCGAAGCGGGGCTCCTCGCTCCAGAGCAGCATCTGCGCGTCGCGCTCCAGCTCGTAGGCCAGCTTCCCGCGGACATTGACGAACACGCAGAGGCTCGAGTCCGGACCGCGGCGCACGAGGCGCACGGCTTCGCCGACCGGCTCCGCGTCCCAGCTCCCTCGCGTGTGCTCCAGCAGGCGCGGGTCCTCGCGTCGGAGTCGGAGGAGCTCGCGATAGAGCGCATACACGCCCGCGTGCGGTGGGCGCTCCCGCTGCGCCCAATCCAGCTTCGAGCGCTCGAAGGTCTCCGGCGCCTGGGGATCCGGCACCTCCTCGGCGGCGAACCGGGCGAACGCGTCGAACTCCTTCCGCCGGCCTTCGGTGACGGCCCTGCCCAGCGCCTCGGGGTGATCGGTGAAGTACTGGAACGGCGTCGAGGCGTTCCACTCCTGGCCCATGAACAGGAGCGGCGTGTACGGCGAGAGCAGGAGCAGGGTGCTCATGGCGCGAAACGCCGCGGGTGAGACGTCGTGCTCGAGTCGATTGCCGGTCGCGCGGTTTCCGACCTGATCGTGATTCTCGATGCACAGCACGAAGCGCCAGGCTTCGAGATCGTCCGCCGGCTTGCCGCGAGGCTGGCCTCGGCTGGGAGAGGTCTGGCCCTCGTAGAACCAACCCTTGCGCAGCGTCGTGGCGATGTCCGCGGCAGAGCCGCTGTAGTCCCCGTAGTACCCGTCCGTGTCCCCGGCGAAGGCGCGCCGCAGCTGGTGGTGGAAGTCGTCCGCCCACTGGGCATCGAGTCCCCAGCCACCCTGGTCCACCGGTGTGACCAACCGGGGTTCGTTCCGTTCGTCCTCAGCAATGATCACGATCTTCCGCTCCGGCGCTGCCGCCCGCGCCCGGAGCTGGAGCTCCTGGATGAGCGGCACCTCGGAGTCATCGAGGATGGCGTGCACAGCGTCGAGCCGGAGTCCGTCGGCGTGGTAGTCGCGGATCCACATCTCCGCGTTGCGCAGCGCGAGCTCCCGGACCACGGCCGAGCTCTCCCCGTCGTAGTTCACCCCCTCGCCCCACGGGGTGTGGTGCCGGCCGGTGAAGTAGTGGGACGCGTAGCAGCGCAGGTAGTTCCCGTCCGGTCCGAAGTGGTTGTAGACGGCGTCCATCAGCACGGCGAGCCCGCGCGCGTGCGCCGCATCGACCAACCTCCGCAGGCCGTCCGGACCGCCGTAGCTGTGTTGGGGCGCGAAGAGCGACACGCCGTCATAGCCCCAGTTCCGACGGCCGGGAAAGCTCGCCAACGGCATGAGCTCCAGCGCGGTGATGCCCAGCGAGCGCAGCTCGTCCAGCTTCGGGATCAGCGCCTCGAAGGTACCGTCCGGGGTCGCGGTGCCCACGTGGAGCTCGTAGATGACCAGGCCGTCCGCGGGCAGTCCCGGCCAGCCGCGGTCGGACCACGGAAACGCGGTCGAAATGACCTGTGAGGGCCCGTGCACGCCCAGCGGCTGCGCGCGCGCCCAGGGATCCGGGAATGGGCCTTCGCCGTCGATGCGGAACTTGTAGAGGAGCCCGGAGCGGCCGTCCTCGAGCTGAGCAGAGAAGAACCCGTTCGGTTCGGATTGCATCTCGAGTGCCCGGGTCTCATGTCCCCGGTCGTCGTACAGAACGACCTCGAGCGTCCGGTGCTCAGGCGCCCACTGGCGGAACCGGACAGAACCCTCGGAGTCCAGCCACGCCCCGATGGGCCCCACCTGTGCGGCGGTCAGCTTCGACATGAAGGGGGGCATGGCACAGTGGTCTGCACCTCGTCATCACCGCTGCAATCGCAGCGAACACGGGCTGTCAGTCAGCGCGCGCCGCCAGCTTGATTCGAGCAGGCCTCGGATACATCCGGTCGACGTCATCGTGGCGGGAGAGGCCCATCGCTTCACGCTGGACGACCATCTTCCAGCGCAGCTGCTCGGATTCCTCGTACAGCCGGCCGTGCTCGAGGACCTGGAGCGCGCGCTCCCCGGGCGGAAGTTTCGGAAGCGCCGTCTCGATCCGCTCGAGCTTGAGAAGGACCTCCTCCAGCTTTCGCCCGACGGCTTGCAGCCCGTAGGCCTTCTCCCGCAGCATCTCGAGTTCGACGGGGAGCAGTGCGAACGGATTTCCCTGACGCGACATGGTGGCCTCTGATCGCTCGGCAGCTGACCTGGCGTGATGCCCTGGGCTCAGTCCTGCTTCTTCTGTTCCAGCGACATCGAGTTGATGCAGTACCGCAGCCCGGTCGGCTGGGGACCGTCCTCGAACACGTGGCCGAGATGTCCGCCACACCGGCTGCAACGCGCTTCGATCCGGGTCATTCCGTAGCTGCGGTCGGCAGTGGTCTCCACCGCCTTGTCTGCGAGTGGCTGATAGAAGCTGGGCCAGCCCGAGCCGGACTCGTACTTCGTCTCCGAGCTGAACAGCGGCGCCCCGCACCCCGCGCAGACGTAGGTGGCCTTGTCGTGTGCGTCCCAGAACTGTCCGGTGAAGGCGCGCTCGGTGCCCTTCTCCCTGAGCACATGGAATTGTTCGGGCGAGAGACGGCGACGCCACTCGTCTTCGGGGAGCTGGACCTTCTCATCGGGTGACTTCGTGTCCTGCATCGTTGCCTCCTGAGAGCCTTCGTCCATCTATGTCTTCGGCAACCGCACGCTGCAACGCGGAAGCGGCGTGCTCGTCAGGGTCGCCATTGTAATTCGCTGGGGCCGGAGCAGAAGGCCGATGTACGTTCCGGCTGATGGAAGGCCGCCTGCTGCTGAAGAGGTGCAGCATCTTTCGCGCGGACGGTCGCGTGCGCGACGACATGGCCGTGGTCGTCGAGAACGGTCGGATCACGCGAATCGCCCAGGACGCCGCAGTGCCGGTCCTCCCCGGCGACTGGGAGGTGGACTGCCGCGGACGGCTGGTGATGCCCGGGCTCGTCGACTGTCACACCCACCTGGTCGGCGGCCAGCTCGTGCCCGCGTCCGGCGCATACCTCCTGAAGTCGCCGCGGGTGCGCTTCGAGCTCGTCAACCGGTTGTCGGCCGCGCTCACCGCGGGTGAGGTGGAGGCGTTGTCGGCCTGGGGCATCGCACGCGCATTGCGTTCGGGCGTGAGCCTCGCGTTCGAGCACCTGCAGGCGCCGGGATGCGTCCTCGCCGCGATGGAGGCCGTGGGCCGCACGGCGCGTCGGCTGGGCCTCCGGGCGGTGGTATCGCATGCAACCCACAGCGGACCTGCGCCGCGGCCTCCTCTCGAGCAGGTGGAGGCCAATGCGGAGTTCGCCCGGGCGTCGAGATCCGACGCGCTGGTTCGCGGTGCGATGGGTTTCTACTCGTCCTCGACCGCGGAGGACGAGCTGCTCCGCCGGGTCGGACGCCTCCGCGAGGAGGTCGGCGTCGGTGCCCACTTCCACCTCGCGGAGAGCGAGGACGATCTCGCCGCCACGTTCTCCCGATACGGGCGGCGCGTGGTTCAGCGCCTCGAGCCCTTCGGTCTGCTCGGCGCGGGCTCCATCGGTTCGCACGCGCGCGCGGTGGATCGCATTGAAACCGACCGACTGGCGCGGACTCGGACCCTGGTGGCGCTCAGCCCGAAGCGGGCGATGACCTCGGAGCCGGGGGGAGGCGGGCTGGAGACGGTCTTGTCGAATCCGCCGCTGCTCGGCCTGGGAACGGCCGGTGAGGGTACGCTCTGGCAGGAGCTGATGACGGCTTTCGTCACCGCGGTCCAGCTCGCGAGGTCCGGGCGGTTGCTGGATCCGGATGGCGTGTTGGGGCAGCTCCTGGTCAGCGGTCCCGCCGAGCTCTGCTCCATGCTGTATTCCGCGCCCTCGGGAAACGTGGAGGAGGGATGTCTCGCCGATCTCGTGGTGTACGACCACGTGCCCACGTTGGATGGCGGCACCGGTGGGGTGTCGCAGATGCTGATGCAGCTCGCTGAGTTTCCGGTCGCCTGGACGATCGTGGACGGTCGAGTCGCCGTTCGCGAAGGCCAGCTTCTAGGGCATGAGCTCGTGGAGCTCGCGACGGAAGCCGCGCGCGCCGCAGAGTCGGTGCGGGCGCGGGTGGGTGCGCCGAACGATGTCGCCTGAGCTCGTCCAGCGAGCCTTCCAGCGTCGCGCGGGCCTGTTCGCGTCGGGCCAGACCACCTGCGCGCGCGTCGTGCACGACGCTGCGGATGGCGCGCCGGACGTGACGGTCGACTGGTTCGACGGCGTGGCAGTGATGAGCCTCTATCGCAGCTTCACCCCCGACGAGGAGCAACAGCGCGTCCAGGCCGTGGCGACCGCGCTCACGCCGCGGGCGATCTATCTCAAGCGGCGGCCCCGGGAGGCGCGGGTCGTCGCCACGACCGAGAGGGACGTGCTCTCGCCGCCCCTCCCGGTCCATGGCGAACCGGTGGACCACGTGGACGTCCGCGAGAGCGGGTTGCTCTTCCGGATCCGTCCCGGGCAGGGGCTGGCGGTCGGGCTCTACCTGGACATGCGCGAAACGCGGATGTGGCTGCGCCAGCGCGTGCACGGACGAACCGTCCTCAACTGCTTCGCCTACACCTGTGCCTTCGGCGTCTATGCCCACGCAGGCGGAGCGCGCCGCGCCGTGAACCTCGATCTCTCCCGCCGCGTGCTGGAGCAGGGCGAAGAGAACCTGGCCCTCAACGGGGTGCCACCGGACCGCCGCGACCACATCGCCGGCGACGTCTTCGACTGGCTGGGACGGTTCACGAAGAAGGGAGAGACCTTCGACGTGATCGTGCTCGACCCACCCGGCTTCTCCACCTCCCGGACGGGCGCGTTCTCGGCGAAGCGCGACTACGCGAAGCTGGTGGAGCGGGCCGCGCCCGTGCTGTCGCCGGGCGGAACGCTGTTGGCGTGCTGCAACGTGGCCGACCTGGAGGGCCCGCGCTTCGAAGCCATGGTCCACAAGGGCCTTGCCTCCGCTGGGCGGTCCGGGCAGGTGATCGAGCGGCTTCACCCCTCTGAAGTCGATTTTCCCCCCCATCCGTCATCCCCCACCGATCTCAAGGTCGTCGCGCTCTCGTGTTGAGCCACATCTGGGCTAATCTCCGGCGGACGCATGGCAGAATTACAGCCCCGTCGTGATCCAGCCCGGTTCGGCAAGTACACGCTGGTCGATCGCATCGCCGTAGGCGGCATGGCCGAGATCTTTCTCGCGCGCCAGGCCGGCCTCGAAGGCTTCGAGAAGACGATCGTCATCAAGCGCATCCGGCCGCACCTGTCGAAGCAGACCAACTTCGTCCGGATGTTCCTCAACGAGGCGAAGCTGGCGGCCCAGCTCAATCACCCGAACATCGTGCAGATCTACGACCTCGGGATGATCAACGAGAGCTACTTCATCGCGATGGAGTACATCTTCGGTCGCGACATGCGGCGGATCATCCCCAAGGCCGATCAGATGGGGATCCCGTTCCCGATGGTGTACGCGCTCAAGATCGCCTCGTCGGTCTGCGAAGGCATCTACTACGCGCACCAGCGGTCCGACCTCTACGGGAACCCGCTGAACATCGTCCACCGCGACGTGACGCCGGAGAACATCTTCGTGTCCTTCGACGGGACGGTGAAGGTGCTCGACTTCGGCATCGCCAAGGCGGCGAACCAGATCGAGCAGACGCGCGCCGGCGAGATCAAGGGCAAGCTCAGCTACATGAGCCCCGAGCAGTGCATGGGCCAGCCCCTCGACTGCCGGAGCGACATCTTCAGCCTGGGCGTGGTGCTCTATGAGTGGCTCACCGGGTTCAAGCTGTTCACCGGCGAGTCCGAGGTCGCCATCCTCAAGAGCATCACGGAGGGGAAGATCTACCGCCCCAGCTACTTCAAGGCGGACATCCCCGAGGTGGTCGAGAACATCCTGATGAAGGCGTTGGAGAAGGACCGCGAGAAGCGGTACCAGACCGCCTGGGAGCTCCAGTACGACCTCGACCAGTTCCTGAGCCAGTACGAGTTCACCCCGTCGAACATCCACCTCTCCAACTTCCTCCGGCAGCTCTTCTCCGACGAGCTCGAGGAGGAGAAGTCCCGCCTGGCCTCGCGCCGCCCGGAGATGGAGGAGGTGATCTCCTCCGAGGAGGTCATCTCCGAGCTCGACGTCGCGGTCGTCACGCCGAAGCCGGGCCACGATGATCCGACGGTGGTCCGAGGTTCGAACGAACGCATCCTGAGCATCGCGCTCGAGGGGGTGTCGTACGAGACGCTGTCCCGCATCGCGTCGAAGAACGGGACTTCGCTCGTCGCACTGGTCCAGGAGATCCTCGCTGACTGGGTGAAGTACCGCTGAAGCACCGACCGATGCCGCACCTGAAACTCACCCTCGAATACGACGGCAGCGCCTACGTGGGCTGGCAGGTCCAGCCCAACGGTCGCTCGATCCAGGCGACGCTCGAGTCCTCCCTGGAGAAGCTGCTGGGCGAGCGCGTATCGGTGATGGTCGCGGGTCGGACCGACGCCGGCGTGCACGCGCTGGGGCAGGTGGCCAGCTTCCGAACCGAACGCTCCCTGCCGATGAAGGCATACCTGATGGGGCTGGGGGGGATTCTCCCCGAGGACATCTCTGTGGTGGACGCGACGGAGGTCCCCGAGGACTTCGATCCGCGCCGCTGGTCGCGAGGGAAGCACTACCGGTACCTCATCAGCAATCGACCGTTCCGCTCGCCGCTGCTGCGTCGCACGCACTGGCAGATCTTCCAGCCACTGGACGTGGAGGCGATGCGGACGGGCGCCGGGTACCTGCTCGGACGGCACGACTTCAATGCCTTCCGTGCAATCGACTGCGCCGCGGCACACGCCATCCGGGAGGTGCGGAAGCTGGAGATCACCGGCGAGGTGGGATCCGAGATCCGCATCGACGTGAACGGCACCGCGTTCTTGAAGCACATGGTGCGCAATCTGGTCGGAACGCTGGTCGAGGTGGGCCGCGGCCGCAGGTCGCCGGAGTGGGTGGGCGAGGTGCTCGCTTCGCGGGATCGGACGCTCGCGGGATCCACCGCGCCCGCGCATGGCCTGGCGCTCGTCGAGGTCTTCTACGGCGAAGGTCCCAGAGTAGACTCCCGGGGGCCATGATGAGCAAGCCCGGACCCTTCAGGCGCGCAGAGGTCGCGCTCCTTCCGTACCTCGTCGCCCCAGGGCTCGGGTTCCTGTCGGTCGTGCTGTCCGCGGTCCTGACCGCGCGGCTGATGTTCAGGCTCGCCGAGCTCCTCGGCGATGCCGCGGTGGTGCGGATCTCGATCCTCACCATCCTCGGACAGCTGTGGGCGTGGGCGGTGCTGCCAGTTCTGGCCTATGGCGTCGCGCGGGTCGTCCGCCTGCGGCCGTGGGTGATCTCGGTCGGCGGAATCGGGACCGGGCTGTTCTTCGTGCTGATGCTCTCGTGGCTCTCGCGTGGGGTGGAGGGAATCATCCGGGAACACCCGCTGCGCCTTGCGCTCCTGCTGCTGACCTCCGGCGTCGGCGTGTGGCTCACGCGCAGGGCAATACGCGCGGCGGAAGCCGCGTCGGCGCGCGTGCAGGAGGCGGCGCTGAAGGCCGCCGAAGCGAAGAAGTCCCAGTATGACGAGTTCGTCCGCGAAGCCGAGCGCATCGCCGCGCTGAAGGAGGCGCGCGAGAAGACCGGAAGCTGAGGTGCGCGTCGCGACGAGTTGTCGCGCTTCAGGCGGCCCGGAAGGGGAGGGGGATGAGCTCGGACGGGTCTGCGCGTTCGAACGTGAGCCTGAACGTGGTCCCCGCGCCCACTTCGCTGCTCACCTGGATCTCGCCGCCCATGACCGTCACGAACTTGTGGCAGAGGTGGAGCCCGAGCCCGGTGCCGACACCGACGGGCTTGGTGGTGAAGAACGGGTCGAAGATGCGCCGCAGGTTCTCGCGTGGGATGCCGCAGCCGTTGTCCTGTACCTCGACCACGACCCGTCCGTTCGCGGACTCCGAGGTGCGGATCCGGATCTCGTTCGTCTCCCATCGACCCTCCGGCAGCGCCTGCGCGGCGTTGATGAGGAGGTTCAGGAACACCTGGGACAGTCGACCCTCCGTGCCTCGGACCGGGGGGATGGCCCCGTATTCCTTCACCACGCGCGCGCGGCGGCGAACCTCACCGGTCAACATCACGATGGCGGCGTCGAGCACGCAGTGGAGGTCCACGGGCGCAGCGGTCTCGTCGTCGTGGCGGGACATCGACTTCAGGTCGCGGACGATGGTCCGGACGCGGTTGGCCCCCTCACACGCCTCGTTCAGCGCTGCGGCGATGTCGTCCAGGTCGGCCTTGGCGCGGCGGGCAGGCGAGAGCTCCTCGGCGGCGAAGCTCACATTCGAGATGAGGAACGCGAGCGGGTTGTTGATCTCGTGCGCCACGCCGGCGGCGAGCGTTCCGAGCGACGCGAGTCGGTCGGCCATCTCGAGCTGCTGCTGAAGCTCGAGCAGCTCCGTGACATCCCTGAAGATGATCGAGCACAGCTCGGCCCCGTCCTGGTCCGGGAAAATCGAGCAGGAAACCTCGGCCTCGAAACACCCATTCTTGCGCAGATATCGGAGGTTCCCGCGGAACTGGCCTGTCCGTCGCCGCTGCTCCAGCGCGTGATCGAACCGCGGGTCGGTCAAGTCGACGACGAGGGGACGCCCACCCGTCGTCAGCTCGGCCTCTGTCCTCCCCAGAAGTCGGCACGCCTCCGGATTCGCCGCGAGGATGGTCCCGTCCGGACGTGAGACGTAGATCCCGACGATGCTCCGTTCCACCAGAGAGCGTTGCCGCTCGAAGGTCAGCTCGCGAGGCACCTCCCGGGCCTGCGCGATCACCCCCACCACCTCGCCCTCCGCTTGCTTGACTGGCGTCAAGCTCACGTCGACCGCAAACGCACGGGGCGCAGCGCGGTCAGGCTCTCTCGACCGCTCGCCCGGTTCGTGCGAGTAGCGCGACACTTTTTGCGGCTCACCCGCGTACGCCGCATCTATTGCCGGAACCATCCCGAGCTGGGTCAGCAACGGGTCGGTACGGAGATCGTGTCCCGGCGGAAGCTCCACCCCGAAGAGCTGCCGAAAAGCTTCGTTGCAGCCGACCACCCGGCCGCTCGCATCGGAGACGACGACCGAGTCCGGGCTGTGCGCCAGCGCTGACAAGACCTGGGTGAGTAAAGGATGTGCGGGCAGGCGCATTCCCCCTTTCACCGGGGGACGTAGCAAGAGCCGTGCGCGCGCCAGGTGCCCGGATATGCGTGCGCCGAGCCGACGATTCCCGGGTCCGCTCACACCCTGTGGTGGGGCGAAAATGACCTGGTGCGCGCGCGCACGGGGAGCGGGCGAGGTGCCGAATCGCGGCAGCAGCCGCGTGCGGTGACCACCTTCGACCCATGCCCGCGCGTCCGCCCGAAATCGAACCGCCTCGCCGCGAGCCTGAGACCGAGCCGGTCCCGTACCCGCGCGTGCCCATGCACCCCGACGAGATCGAGCCGCGCCGCCCGCCCGAGATCGCGCCGCCCGAGCCCCCTCACGTGGACCCGCACCGGCACGACCTGCCCTCGCCCGATCGGCCGGTCCGCTGA
The DNA here is from genome assembly GCA_049589315.1 of Myxococcaceae bacterium. Classification (GTDB taxonomy): domain Bacteria; phylum Myxococcota; class Myxococcia; order Myxococcales; family Myxococcaceae; genus JBAWAM01. The sequence continues at coordinate 22,623 of JBAWAM010000701.1, read as the reverse complement.
CGGCTTCCGTCAGCGCTGGCCTTGAGAGACGACCAGCTCGAGATCACGACGTGCGTCCTCTCCCAGATCCAGGAATCTCAGCCCCATCCCGGGAGCCGGCCTGCCGGCGCGGGGCTCGAGCTCCTGTGACCACACGACGGTCGCCTTGGTGATGACCATCGAGCGCCTCCCGGTCAGCTCGAAGCGGAAGTCGATGACGCTGTCTGCGGGCGCGCTCGTGAGCGTACGGATGAAGACGCCGTTAGGCCCGAGGTTCGTGGTGAACCCGGTCATCCAGCCCTCGTCGGGGCGGCGACGGAACTCGCAGCAGCGGAAGAAGTCGATTCGCCTGCCGCGGCGGATCTCGTCGCCACGGAAGACCAACGCGCTGGCCCGCTTCGCGATGCTCTCCAGGGCCGCCTCGTCCTTCTCCACCAGATCGCTCACGCCGAGCCGCGCCAGCTCCTGTTGAATTGCCGCGTCGTGGCGGACGCCGGAGACGACCATGATGGGAAGGTGCGCCCACGTCGGGGTCTCCCGGATCCGGCGGATCAGCTCTGCGCCGCCCATGCCCGGCATGAAGAGATCCAGCACGAGGACGTCAGGAAGCGGCCGGGCGCGGTGGAGGATCTGCAGCGCCTCCAGTCCGGTCTCTGCCTCGAGCACCTTGAACCCCGCGCTCTCCAGGACCTTGCCGACGATCGTCCGGGTGAGGGCGTCGTCGTCCGCCAGCAGCAACGTCGAGCTGGTGGCGACCCGTGGCAGCGGCCCGGGTCGACCCAGTCCGGCGCGGATCGCCGTGAGCTTCGCGAGGAGCTGTCCTTCGACCAGCGGCTTGGCGATGAAGTCGTCGACGCCGCCCATCAGCGCGCGGCGGATCTCTGCGTCGGCGCGGCTGCTGGTCATCATGAGAATCGGGAGATCCGCCAGCTCCTCATTGCCCCGGATGATCCGGCTGCACACGTCTCCTGGCTCGCCCGGCATGAAGAGATCCATCAGGACCAGCAGCGGACGATGCTCCGCCAGGATCGCCAGGGCCTCCGCCGACGACGAAGCGGTCATCGGCTCGAGCCCGGCGCTCCGGACGATGTCCGAGGCGAGCTGGCGGTCGAATTCGGCGTCGTCGACGATGAGGACGGTGGAGGGCAGAACGGGCATGCGCGCGAGCATAGCCCGAGCGCAATCCACGTCACCCCTTCGGGCAGGCCACGCGGTGCCACAGCCTGCGACGCGGTGTGACGCTGTGCGACAACGCGCTCACTTCGCTCGCGCGCTCCGGAAGCTCTCGATCGGCGTGCTGGAGGCGGCGAGGACGATCTCGCGGAGGAAGAACAGCAGCGCGCCGATGAACGAGAACATCGCGAGCACGAACAGCACCGCGACGGCCATCGACGCGTTCACCTGGAGCATCGCGCTGATGAAGGCCGCGGCGATCAACATGCAGACGAGCAGCGCGGTCATCGTACCGAAGGTGATCGCGAAGTTGACCAGCGTGCGCCGCCGGATCAGGAGCTCGAGCTCCCGGTGGATGGCTGCCTGCCCCCCAGGCTCGGTGCGCGGGAGGCGGTCATTGAGCACGCGGGCGCGATCGATGATGCGCGCCAGGCGGTTCGACAGCACGCCCAGGATCGTCCCCACCGCGGTGAGCAGGAACACCGGTGCGACCGCCAGCTCGATCACCCGCGCCACGCCTTCGAGCGGGCCCGAAAACTCGTTCATGTTCCCGACTGTAGAGCGCCGGCGTGCGCTACGCCTTCGCCTTCTTCGACATGCGGAGCTCGTCCTTCCCCGCGTCCATCTCGATGGTGTCGCCGGGCACGAACTCGCCCTTGAGGACCTTCAGCGCGAGCGGGTCCTGCAGGTACCGCTGGATCGCCCGCTTCAGCGGACGGGCGCCGTAGACCGGGTCGTACCCGCGCTCGCCGAGGAAGTCCTTCCCGGTGTCGGTGACCTCCAGCTCCAGCCGCCGGTCCGCGAGGAGCTTCTGCATGCGGGCGAGCTGGATGTCCACGATGGCGCGGATGTTCTCCCGGCGCAGGCCTTCGAAGAGCACGATCTCGTCCACGCGGTTGAGGAACTCGGGACGGAAGTGCTCGCGCAGGGCGTCGATGACCTCCTTCTTCACGCTCTCTGGGAGCGCGCCGCCCTGTGCCTGCTCCATGCCGGCCTGGATGCGCGCCGAGCCGATGTTCGAGGTCATGATCAGCACGGTGTTGCGGAAGTCGACTGTGCGGCCCTGGCTGTCGGTGAGCCGCCCGTCGTCGAGGATCTGCAGCAGCACGTTGAACACGTCGTGGTGCGCCTTCTCGATCTCGTCGAACAGGATCACCGAGTAGGGCCGACGCCGCACCGCCTCGGTGAGCTGGCCGCCTTCCTCGTAGCCGACGTACCCCGGAGGCGCGCCGATGAGCCGGGCCACCGCGTGCTTCTCCATGTACTCGGACATGTCGATGCGGATCATCGCCTGCTCGTCGTCGAACAGGAACTCCGCGAGCGCCTTCGCCGTCTCGGTCTTGCCGACGCCGGTGGGGCCGAGGAAGAGGAACGAGCCGATCGGCCGATTCGGATCCTGGAGCCCGGACCGTGCGCGGCGGATCGCATTGGAGACGGCCTCGAGCGCCTCGGGCTGGCCGATGACCCGCCTGGCCAGCCGGCTCTCCATGTCGACCAGCTTCTGGACCTCGCCCTCCATCAGGCGGGAGACGGGGATGCCGGTCCACTTCGCCACCACCTCGGCGATGTCCTCGGAGTCGACCTCCTCCTTGAGGAAGCGATGCTTCTCCTGCAGCTCGCGGAGGTGCGCGTCGGCCTGCTTCGCCTCCTTCTCCAGCGAGGGGATCGTCCCGAACTTGAGCTCGGCCGCCTTGTTCAGCTCGCCCTGGCGCTCCGCCGCCGCCTGCTCGGTCCTCGCGCGCTCGAGCTTCTCGTTGATCTCGCGCAGCTTTCCAATCGCGCTCTTCTCCGCGTCCCAGTGTGACTTGAGGCCGGCGAACTTCTCGTTGAGCTCGGCCAGCTCCCTCTCCACCTGGGAGAGTCGCTCTCGCGAGACCTCGTCCGTCTCCTTCTTCAGGCCTTCGCGCGCGATCTCCAGTTGCATGATCCTGCGCCGCACCTCGTCGAGCTCGGTGGGCATCGAGTCGATCTCGATGCGCAGCCGCGACGCCGCCTCGTCGACCAGGTCGATCGCCTTGTCGGGCAGGAACCGGTCCGCGATGTAGCGGTTGGAGAGGGTGGCTGCGGCGACCAGCGCCGCGTCCTGGATGCGCACGCCGTGGTGCACCTCGTAGCGCTCCTTCAGGCCGCGCAGGATGCTGATGGTGTCCTCCACCGTCGGCTCGCCGACCATCACCGGCTGGAAGCGGCGCTCGAGCGCGGCGTCCTTCTCGATGTGCTTGCGGTACTCGTCGAGCGTGGTCGCGCCGATGCAGTGCAGCTCCCCGCGCGCCAGCGCCGGCTTCAACATGTTGCCCGCGTCCATCGCGCCCTCGGCCTTACCGGCGCCGACCAGCGTGTGCATCTCGTCGATGAACAGGACCACCTCGCCGTTCGCGGCGGCCACCTCCTTCAGCACCGCCTTCAGGCGCTCCTCGAACTCACCGCGGTACTTCGCGCCGGCGACCATCGCGCCCAGATCCAGCGCCACGATGCGCTTGTTCTTCAGGCCCTCCGGGACGTCGCCGTCCACGATGCGCCGCGCGAGCCCTTCCGCGATGGCGGTCTTGCCCACGCCCGGCTCGCCGATGAGCACCGGGTTGTTCTTGGTCCGCCGCGACAGCACCTGCACGACGCGACGGATCTCCTCGTCGCGGCCGATCACCGGATCGAGCTTCCCCTTCCGGGCGAGCTCCGTCAGATCGCGGCCGTACTTCTCCAGCGCCTGATAGGTCCCTTCTGCGTCCTGGCTGGTGACACGGCCCCCGCCTCGGACGTCCTTGAGCACGCTCAAGATCCGATCCCGGGAGATTCCCGACGACTTCAGCACCTCGCCGACGCTGCCCTTGTCCTGGGCCAACGCGAGCAGCAGGTGTTCGGACGACGTGTAGTCGTCCTTCATCGAGCGCGCTTCATCCTCGGCCTTGTCCAGGGCCTTCAGCGTGCGCTGCCCGAGCGTCGCGCCCTCGCCACTGGAGACGCGGGGGAGCTTTCCAATCACCTCGTCGATCCGGGACTCGACCAGCTTCGGATCGGCGCCGATGCGCCGCAGGATCGGAACGGCGATCCCGTCCTCCTGGGCGAGCAGTGCCTTCAGGAGGTGCTCCGGCTCATACGACGGGTTACCTGCCCGCCGAGCAACCGTCTGGCCCTCCTGGATGGCTTCCTGCGCCTTCACCGTGAACTTGTCGATTCGCATGCCACGAAGCTAAAGCGGTGAGAGGGCTTGGCAAGGCGACGCGCTTCTGGGTATACGCCCCCGCCTTTATCGGGGGACATGTTGGAGAGCCACGGCGGATACCTCTGCAGACTGGAGTCCATGGACCCCACGATGCTGCTCGACCTGGCCCGTCGCGCGCTGCCGCTCGACGGCGTGGGCGACCTCTCCGACGTGTCCCTGCTCGTCAGCGCCATCCCGCGCCGCAAGATCGTGCGGCTCGCGTTCGACGCCCCTCTCTCCTACGGGCGCCGCGGTGCGCGCTGGTACGAAACGCACCACGCGCTTGCCCGCCTGGCCTCGCGCGAGCTGGGCACGGTGGTGCACGCGTACGTCTTCGACGCGGAGGTGATGGAGCAGGTCATCACCTATGCCAACGGGACGCACGTCGGCGGGGAACAGCTCTTCGTGGAGGAGTTCGAGCCGCCCGACGACGAGGAGATCGATGACGACGACGCGTTCGAGAAGTTGAAGGACAAATGGCCGCTCGGCCATCTGGCGCGCGTCTACGGAGTGTCACGAGGCGAGCTCGTCCGCATGCCGCGCCAGGGACAGAGCGCGCTGCTCGATCTCCGCTCGCCGGAACCCGAAGACGTCGACCGATTGGAGCTGTTGCTCCCGGTGCAGCGACAAGCGTCGGGGATGTAGCAGGCGCGCTACGGACGGAGGTGCTGGTCCTGAAGCGCGACGACCTGCTTGATCTTCTCGGATCGGAAGTACTGCCCCAGCAGCACGAGGAAGCCGGCCATCAGCGCGGTCCAGAGGCCCGGTAGCAACACATTGGCGAGCATGTACTGCTGGAGCTGCTCGGCTGCGACGTCGTTCACCGCGCCGACGAGCTCGGGCATCTTGCGCATGACCTTCTGGTTGACGGCGGCGGTCTGCGCGCCGACGAAGGTCCGGAGGAAAGCGGCCACCAGCAGTGACCCCACGAGGATCCGGCGCATGCCCTCGCGCGGCATCCCATCCGTCCTCAGCAGCCTTCCTGCCGCCACGAACGCGAACATGCAGGCCGTGGAGAGGACCATCAGCGCGAAGGTGCGCGGGCCCCTCATCTGCTCGAGCGCGTCGAGCTGACGCTCCACCGTGGCCCGGACGACCTCGGGCGCGAACAGGCGAGGGAAGACGCCTTCGGGATCGTACTGCTTCAGCGCGTCCCGGATCTGGCTGAACGGATCGCCCACATCGTCCAGCGCTCTCCGGGTCTCCGACAGATTCCAGATCTCCGCCGTGTCCATCGTGGCCCCAACACCCATGAAGGCCGTGATGAGGACGACGAGCAGACCGGCGAAACGGAGACCCGGCGGGTTGGGCAGACGGCGCGGAGGCTGCGGGTGTTCCATTACTTCCTGGCCGCCTCCACGTAGCGGAGGCGAAGGTCGGTCAGGAGGCTTTCGAAAAAGTGCTCCTCCTCCGACGTGAGATTCCCGCGCGTCTTCGCTCGCAGCAGGTCGAGGACGTCCAGCATCTGGCGCGCGGCGGCGAGATCCACGGACACCGTTCCCGTCTCCGGGTTGGGCGTGACGCCGAGGTGGATCAGCGCCGTCGAGGCGAACCCGAGCAGGAACGACGAGAAGTCGATTCCGCCGGTGGGCTCCCCCGTCATCACGAAGGTATCGCCGCGCTTCTCACTCATTCGAGTTCGCCTGCCTCCTCATCCTCATCCTCCTCATCCTCCTCGAAATCATCCTCATCGCCCATGCTGGTCTCGACCGGGGTCGCCTTGTCGGAGACGTCCTTCAAACTGGACAGGTGCTTCTCCCACTCATTCGCGTCGAGGAGGCCCAGCGAGATGTAGCGCTCGGCCGTACGCTTATCGAGGAGCTTGAGATCGAATGACTGCGCCATGAAGTAACCTCCGGGAATTCCTTGGAAAAAGGCGCGCCAACATATAGCAGGGACGCATGCTGTCAACGCCTGTGAACCCCTTGAGACCCTCCCAGCTTCCCTCGGGGCTGTACGCGCTGGCGGATGACGGGGTGTTGCCCGATACACCGGTCCTCCAGAAGGCGCGGTGGGCCCTCGAGGGCGGCGCCTCGATCGTGCAGGTCCGCCTCAAGCGCGCGACCTCTCGCGAGGCGGTGGCGATCTGCCGTGAGGTCGTCGATCTCTGTCGGAGCAGGGGAGTCGCCTGCATCGTGAACGACCGGGTCGACTGGGCCCTGCTCTCCGGTGCGGACGGGGTGCACCTCGGGCAGGAGGACCTCCCGGTGCAGGACGCCCGGAGGTTGCTCGGGCCGGAGCGCCTGCTCGGTGCGACGGTTCGCTCCCTCGAGGATGCCCTCGAAGCGGCGAAGCTCGGGGCCGACCACGTGGGACTGGGGCCCCTCTTCACCACCCGCACCAAATCGGTGGACCACCCGCCGCTCGGGCTGCACGGGCTCCAGCGCGTCGCGGAGGGCAGCCCGATCCCGGTCGTCGCGATCGCGGGAATCGGACTCGAGAACATCTCCGACGTGGCGCGGGTCGGCGCACACGCGGCCGCGGTCGCTTCGGCCTTCCTCCAGGCAGCCGACCCGGTGCAGCGGGTCCGGGGCCTGGTCGCATCCTTCGAAAGTGGCCGGGCGCAGCGTAGGATCGCGGGCACACCATGAGCGAGAACCACCGACGTCCAGGGGGCGGGGGCCGACGGCCGACCATCGGGATCACGCCCGACATCAGCATCCCCACTCCGGAAACCCCCGTTCCGCGCTACGAGCTGCGGGTCCCCTACGTCGACGCGGTGACGCGGGCGGGAGGCCTGCCGATCATCCTCCCGTACACGGACGACTCGCTCTGCATCGAGTCGTACCTCGAGCGCATCTCCGGGCTGGTGATCACCGGCGGTGCGTTCGACATCGCTCCCCATCTGTATGGCGAGACCCCGAGCGAAGGGCTGGGGCCGCTCAAGCCGGAGCGGACCGCGTTCGAGACCGAGCTGCTCCGCGGCGCGCTCCGTCGCAACCTGCCGGTGCTCGGGATCTGCGGCGGGATGCAGCTCCTCAACATCGCGCTGGGCGGAACCCTGGTTCAGGACATCCGCCGCGAGCTGCGCGAAGCGCGCAACCACGAGCAGAAGCACGACCGCACGCAGCCGCAGCATCCCATCGATGTTAAAGATGGGACACTCTTGGCAGAGCTCCTCGGTCGAGGCCAGCTCATGGTGAACTCGACCCACCACCAGTCGGTCCGGAACACCGGTCAGAACGTCGTCGTGAGCGCGGTAGCGCCGGACGGCGTGGTGGAGGCGATCGAAGCGAGGAGCTATACGTTCGCCGTAGGTGTGCAATGGCATCCAGAGATGCTCATCCACACCATACCCACCCACATGGGGCTGTACCGCGGGTTTGTCGGCAAGGCGCGCGAAGCGCGGCGCTGACGCTGGAAGTTCGGTGGGCAGGCAGGCTGCGCCTATAATGGCGCCGCTGATTCATTTTCCACCCGCTGATTCCAGAGAGACCCCCCATGACTTCCCTGCGCGCATGGATCGCGGCGAGCTTCTTCGCCGCAGCGCTCGCGTCCGGCTGCAACTGCGCTCCGGACGCCACCGTCACCACTGACGGAGGAGCCGACAACCTTGATTCCGGTCACGAGCAGCCGGACCCCGACGGGGGGGATCCCGATGACGCGGGCACGCCCGATGCCGGTGCGGTGATCGTGCCGACGGATCCGTACGATCCGAACAACCCCAACAAGGACAGCGACTGCGACGGACTGACCGACGCGGAGGAGTTCTCCAACTCCTTCGCCGGAGGGAAGAAGACCGATCCGGGCCTCGCGGACACCGACGGCGACGGGATCCTCGACGGCGTCGAGTTGGGGCGGACCTCGTCGGTGGATGCGGCGTGCGGGTTCGTGGGCGACGCCCATCCGGTGACCCGGACCCTTCCGACCGAGGTCGACAGCGACCAGGACGGGATCCACGACGGCTTCGAGGACCTGGACCACAACGGTCGGGTCGACGGCGGCGAGACCGATCCGAACAGCCCCGACACGGATGGCGATGGCATCCGCGACGGCCTGGAGGACGTGAACGGCAACGGCGCGAAGGACGCGGACGAGACCGATCCGCGGCTGAAGGACACCGACGGCGACGGCATCAACGACGGCGTGGAGCGGAACGTCACGATGACCGATCCGACCCGGGCGGACACCGACGGCGATACCTGCCCGGACGGTGCGGAGGACCTCAACCAGAACGGCACGAAGGAGCCGGGCGAGACCAGCCCGAACGACGTCACCGATTGCGGCGCGGGCAACGTTCCGGACGCGGACGGCGACGGTCTGCCGGACGTGGTGGAGGACGCGAACGGGAACGGCGCGTATGACGCACCCAACGAGACGAACCTCAACAACCCGGACACCGACGGCGACGGCATCCCCGACGGGATCGAAGACAAGAACAGGAACGGTCTGGTCAACGCGGGTGAGACGAATCCGCGGCGCCGCGACTCCGACTGCGATGGATTGATCGACGGCCCGAGCCAGGGAGCGGTCCTCGGTGAGGACCTGAACGCCAACGGCACCGTGGACATGGCCGAGACCGACCCGACCCGCTTCGACACCGATGGGGATGGAATCGCCGACGGTGTGGAGCGCGGCATCACCTCCAACCCCGATTCGACCAACTGCCCCAACGTGCGCCTCGACGCGCATCCCACGTCGACGACCGATCCCCGGAATCCGGACAGCGACGGAGACGGCATCGCCGATGGCGCCGAGGACAACAACCAGGACGGCGAGTTCGACGGCGGAGAGCTCAACCCGAACAACCCGGCCGACGGCAGCGGGCCCGCAGGTCAGGTCTGCACCGTGGACAAGCTCAAGCCGGTCGTCTTCCGCGAGGAGGGCCAGCCGGACATCCAGCTCGGCCTGCCTGCCACGTTCAACGAGCTCGCCACGATCACCGTGGGAGGTACGGCGCGCGGCCTGATGGGTTACGACGCGACCAGCAGGGTCGCCTTCCTCGTCTACCGGACCACGCCTCCCGCCGGGAACGTGACGGCGGACGAGGCCAGCATCCGCGCGACGCTTCAGGGACAGGGCGGCATCACCAACGACACGACCCAGACCTTTACCACCTGGGACGGGTTCAACGCCCTGCAGGCCTTCTACGACCAGGCCGGCACCGTCGACCTGAAGGCGCGGGCGAACGCGCTGGCCAACGCGCTGGTGGGCAATGGCGCGGGGGTCCTCAACGGCAACGCCGGCGTGACCGGGGCGTTCAAGCTGCAGGCCGAGTTCGTGCGCCGCTCGAACCAGAGCCTGGTGGTGCTGATCGCGCTCACGCCGCTGTCGAACTACACCGAGCCGGCCATCTTCACCGTCGGCGACACCGCAGGCGGCTCCTCTCTGGCGCAGTTTGGCGACGCGAACGCGGTGCAGTGCGAGACCTTCAGGCCGGGGAACAGCAAGGTCGACTTCCTCTTCGTGGTCGACGACAGCTGCTCGATGGACGCCTCGCAGCAGGCGCTGGCGGACGCGGCGAATGCCATGGCCGGCGCGCTGGGTAACTCGACCCTGGACTGGCGGATCGCCATGGTCACCAGCGAGTTCCACATCGGCACCACCACCATCAACAACCGGGGCGTGTTCCGCGGATGGACGGCGGACATCAATCAATTCAAGGCGTGGCTGACCACCTTCAGCAGTTGTACCGCCGGAAGCTGCTCGGGCGTGGGGGGCATGCCTGCGTGCGGGAGTTGGGGCGGAGGCAACGGCGGCTGCTGGATCGGGATCGGCGGCAGCGGCAACGAAGGGTTGCTCGGCGCCGCGCGCAAGGCGCTCGACGACATGACCGTGGGGGGCCCCAAACCGCAGCTCCGCGCGGACGCGGAGCCGGTGATCGTGCTGCTCGGCGACGCCGACGATCAGACGACCGGCTACACCACTACCGGCACCAATCTGGAGAACATCCAGAACTTCGTCACGTTCTTCACCGCCAGCGGGAACGGCACGAAGAACAAGCTCAACAAGAACATCTCCGTCCACGGCATCGTCTGCCCAGCCGGTCAGTCCTGCAATGGAGAGAACGGTCAGTCCAACACCCGGCACGGCACGGTGATCACGGCGACCGGCGGCGTGCGCGGCGACATCCGGACCACCGCGTCCATCCAGACCACGATCAACACCATCGTCCAGAGCGCGATCGCCGCGTCCGGCTACAAGACCCAGAAGCCGCCCATCGGCGCGTCGGTGAAGGTGGCGATGGACGTGGTGTCCAACCCGGGGAGCTGCAACGCCAACGACCTCCCGCGCAGCCGCGTGAACGGCTTCGACGTGGACGGGAAGGCAGGCACCATCTCCTTCTTCGGCGCCTGCCGTCCGACCGTTGCCTCGACCCAGGCGGCCGTCTCGTACCGCTACTGGATCGACACCACCCCGAACCCGAACGGCAACGCGCCGCCCTGTTCGACGGACCCGTTCTACGACCCGTCCGAGGCGGACTTCTGCCAAGGCAACCTGGTCTGCAACAAGACCACGAACGTCTGCGAGTGCCCGGCCGACTGCGGTGGCGCAGCGCCTCCGGGGATGGTGTGCAACCCGAACAAGTTCGTCTGCGACTTCGTGTGCACGCCGGACTGCGGCGGAACGTGCTCGGGCTACCAGACGTGCAACCAGAACAGCTGCGCGTGCCAGTGCGCGCAGAACGCGACGTGCGCGCCGGGCATGGTGTTCCAGAACACCGGCGGCGTGTGCGGCTGCGTCTGCGACACCGCCGCGCTGGGCTGTGGCCCCACGTTCGAGGCAGACCCGAACAGCTGCTCGTGCGTGTGCAAGCCCGACTGCGGCGGCTGCCCGACGGGACAGAGCTGCAACCCGAACACCTGCCAGTGCCTCGGAGGGATCAACTAGTCGATGTCCGACACGCACGAGGTCTTCAACCAACCGCCGCCGCTCCACGGTCATGACGTGTTCGGGGACGATCTCCCGCTCGTCGAGGCCGTGCGCCGCGAAGGCGGCGAGTGGGCGGAGACCTCGCTGCGTGCGCTGGGGCGCAAGGCGGGCACCGCGGGAGCGATCGCCTGGGGCGTCCAGGCGAACGAGGCCACGCCGAAGCTGAAGACCCACGACCGCTTCGGTCAACGGATCGACGAGGTGGAGTTCCATCCCGCGTGGCACGCGCTGATGCAGGTGGCGGTGGAGAGCGGGCTCCACGCCTTCGCCGCCACCGATGCGCGGCCCGGGCAGCACGTCGCGCGGGCCGCCGGGTTCTTCGTCTGGTCACAGGTCGAGGCGGGACACGGCTGCCCCATCTCGATGACCCACGCCGTCGTGCCCGCTCTGCGCGTACAGCCCGAGCTCGCGAAGGAGTGGGAGCCCCGGTTCACCTCGCGCCATTACGACTTCGGGCTGCGTCCACCGCAGGAGAAGGCAGGCCTGATCTGCGGCATGGCGATGACGGAGAAGCAGGGAGGATCCGATGTCCGCGCGAACACCACGCGCGCGGTGGCCACGGGGCAGGGCAGTGACTATGCCCTGACCGGGCACAAGTGGTTCTGCTCCGCGCCGATGTCGGATGCATTCCTCGTGCTCGCGCAGGCGCCGGCGGGCATCTCCTGTTTCCTCGTCCCACGGGTGCTGCCGGACGGAACCCGGAACCGGATCCATCTGCAGCGGCTCAAGGACAAGCTCGGCAATCGCTCCAATGCCTCCAGCGAGATCGAGCTCCACGGCGCCCTCGCGCACCGGGTGGGCGAAGAGGGCCGGGGCGTCCGAACCATCATCGAGATGGTGAACTTCACCCGGCTCGACTGCGTGATCGGTTCTGCCGCGATCATGCGGCAGGGGCTCACGCAAGCGATCCATCACGCCGCCCATCGCAGCGCATTCGGGAAGCTCCTGATCGACCAGCCGCTGATGAGGAACGTGCTGGCGGACCTCGCGCTCGAGTCCGAGGCGGCGACCCAGGTGATGATCCGGCTCGCCGCCGCCTGCGATCGCGCGGGTCATGGCGACGAGCAGGAGAACCTGTTCAAGCGCGTCGCGCTGGCCGTGTCGAAGTACCAGGTGTGCAAGCGCGCTCCCGTTCACGCAGCGGAGGCGCTCGAATGCCTCGGCGGGAACGGCTACGTCGAAGAGAGCATCATGCCCCGGCTCTACCGCGAGGCGCCGGTGAACTCGATCTGGGAGGGCTCCGGGAACGTCAACGCGCTCGACATGCTGCGCGCCGCGGCGAAGCTGCCCGAATCGGTCGGGGTGTTCTTCGCCGAGCTCGACAGGGCCCGGGGCGGGAACGTCCACCTGGATCGCGCCATCGAGCGGCTCCAGTCGGAGCTGTCGAGCTTCGAGGATCTCGAGGTCCGCGCGCGCCGGGTGGTGGAACAGCTCGCGCTTGCGCTGCAGGCCAGCCTGCTCGTTCGGCACGCGCCTGCCGCGGTGTCCGACGCCTTTTGCGCCTCGCGGCTCGGAGGAGAGTGGGGGACGGCGTTCGGGACCCTCTCGCCGAAGGTGGACTTCGGCGCGCTCATCGAACGCCACCGCATCCACGCCGCTTGAAGCCCTACGCGCGCCGGCGCGTCTTTCGGGCAGCGCGGGCCGGCGTCTTCTTCGCGGCCGCCTTCTTCTTCGCGGATGGCTTCTTCTTCCTGGCCGCGGTCTTCGCCCTGGCGTGCTCTTCCGGGAACGTGACCGCCTCGATGTTGTGGCCGTCCGGATCGAAGACGAACGCGGCGTAGCCGTAGCCCTTGCGGGGGCCCGGCGGGCCGTTGTCCTTTCCGCCGGCGGCCATGGCAGCCTCGTAGAAGGCATCGACCATCGACGCGTCGTCGCAGTTGAACGCGATGTGCAGGGGCGTGGCCACCTTCCCGGGCGTCACCCAGAAGTCGTGGCGGCCCTTGTGCACGAACGCGAAGGAATCGCCGAACACCCAGTCTTGCTCGTACCCGATGGGCGCGAGCGCCTTCTTGTAGAAGTCGCGACTCTTCTGCGGATTGGTGCAGCGAAGCGAGACGTGCTCGATCATCCAGTGAGCTCCTTTCTCAGCGCGCACATAGCGCCCGATGCAGGCGAGGCGAGCAACCCTTCCGATCAGTCGCTCGCCGGCAATTGCAGGGTTTCCATCAACGGCTGGCTTCGTCATCATGTCCTGCCATGAAGCGCACCGACCGCCGCTCCTTCCTGGTCGCTGTGGCCGGAACGGCTGCGGCGGCGCTGGTTCCCTCCCGCGCGCAGGGCGCGCCCGGAAAGAAGGCGGCCCCGAAGGCGCGTCGCGGTGTGCTGATCGGTGCGCTGAAGGGCGTGAACGCGCAGACGCGCGAGCAGGTGCACGCGCTGAACCTGATCGACCTCGACACGGGCAAGCGGGCCTCGATCCCGCTGAGCTTCTTCGCCCACGGCTATGCGCTGGACCCGAAGAACCCCCGTCGGGCGATGATCTTCGAGAAGAGGGGGCCCGGAGCGGCAGAGGTGGATCTTCGGGCCGGGGCCTACGTCCGGCCGCTGGAGACGATCGCCGGACGCGCGTTCTACGGGCACGGCGTGTTCTCCTCCGACGGTTCGGTCCTGTTCGTCGCGGAGAACCACCTTCCGACGAAGAAGGGACTGGTCTCGATCTGGGACGGCAGGACCCTCGCGTCACTGGGCGAGTTCCCCACCTATGGCGAGAACCCCCACGACTGCATCTTGACCGACGGCGGCAAGGCCCTGGTGATCACCAACGGGGGCGGGAACTTCCCCGACGGCGATGCCCCGTGCGTCACCATCATCGACGTCGCCAGCCGCAAGCTCCTCGATCGGCGCACCTTCACCAACCCGCGGATCAACGCCGGCCACGTGGAGCTCTCGAAGCGCGGAGACATGGCGGTGGTCTCCGCGCCGCTCGACGGGCTGCCCAACGCTGGGCTCGGCGCGATCTCGCTGGGTTCACGGAGCGCCGGCCTGGTCACCATGACCCAGCCCGAGGAGGTGGTCTCGGGGATGGTGGGCGAGACCCTGAGCATCTCCATCCACGAGAGCAGCCGCATCGTGGCGGCGACCAGCCCGCTGGGAGATCAGCTCTCGTTCTGGACCTTCGACGGGCGGAAGCACGTGAACTCGCTGCGCGTGGACAACCCGCGGGGCGTGACGCAGACGCTCGACCGCGAGTATTTCGTCGTCTGCCATGGCGCGGAGGCGACCCTGTCCTTCTTCTCGACGAAGACGCTGGAGCACGCGTCCCAGCTGACGGTCGCGAAAAGCGGCATCGCCGGATCCCACCTGTATACGTGGGCCGGGCGGGTCAGCTGAGCGTTCGCCGTCGGTCGCTTTAAACAGAAAATCCACAAGGGTGTTCTCGTGTATGGACGCGCCTGACTGCGCCGTTCCGACCCGTTTATGTCCCGCTCTTTCCGCATCATTCCGCTGATGTCGAACCCGGCCGCATCGGCGCCTCTCGCCGAGCGGTCGGATGACGACCTGATGCTCCTGTCGTCGGCGGACCGGCGCGACGCGTTCGCCGTTCTTGTGGAGCGGTATCTGCCCCGGCTCACGCAGTTCTCGGCCAGGTTCCTCGGGGGGGGTGTCGAAGGCGAGGAGGTCGCCCAGGAGACCATGTTCCAGGTCTGGGCTGCGCGTCGCGAGTACCGACCCGAAGGGCGTTTCGCGACCTGGATCTTCACCATTGCCAGGAATCGGTGTCGGAACGCTGCGCGCCACGCTGGATTGCGTGGACGGGTGGACATGGCCGGGGCTCCGCAGGGGCACGATCCCGACGCGCCCACGCCTGCCGCGATCGACGCGCTCCTCGAACAAGAGCGCCAACGCCGCGTTCAGGAGGTGCTCCTCGGACTTCCCGAGAAGCTCAAGGAGGCCGTCCTGCTCCGCTTCAATCAGGGGCTCGAGTACTCCGAGATCGCCCGCATCCTCGGATGTCCGGAGGCGACGGTCCGTTCGCGGGTCTTCCACGGCATCAAGCGATTGCGAGCACAGCTTGCCCCGGAGGACGCATGAGCGCTTCATGTGCTGCTCCCGAAGAACTGTTGATGCTGCACGACGGCGAGCTGCGCGAGAACCGCGCGCGAGAGCTCCGGGAGCATCTGGGGCAATGCCTGTTCTGCCAGCGTGAATGGACGCAGCAGCAGGAACTCCTGCGCGCGATCGCCGCGCCCGTGGAGGAGACAAGCCCTCTGGAGTTGCGTGTCGCCGAGCTCATGTCGCGACTGCCGGAGCATCCTGTGCGGGGTCGGGGCCTTCGCTCGCGTGCCGTGTGGGGATGGGGGTTGGGGGCGCTCGCCGCGGGCTTCGTCCTCGTCTTCGGAGTGATCGACATCGGAGCGCGGTATCCCGACGTTCCGTTCCATGCGCGTGGGGGAGGGGAGAGCGAGACTGTTTCTCAAAGGGTGGGCGTCTCGTTGTACGCGCTCGAAGACCCGCTCAGGAAGCTCGATCCTGGCGCGAACCTCCATGCGCAGACGGGGCTGATGGCGGCCTATCGCAACCTCGACGCACGACCGGTCTACCTGCTGCTGTTCGGCGTCGATGCGCGTGGCGCGGTGCACTGGCTGCAGCCGGGATACACCGATCCGGCGACGAATCCCTCATCGGTGAGGCTCGACTCGGGCACTGGACAGGTCCCGCTGCCCGAATCGGTCGTCCTCGGAGACCCTGAGCCGGGGACCTTGCGCGTGTATTCGCTGGTGACACGCGAACCCCTCCAGGTCTCCGACATCGAATCGCTTCCTCCGGGTCAGCTCACCGCCGAATCCCTCGGTCGGAGGTGGCCCAACGCCGCCGTGACCGAGCTTCTCCTGAAGTTGTCGCGCTGACACCGTTTCCAGTTCTATTGGAGGTACTCCATGCGTTTTCTGCCGCTGCTGCTCCTGGTGTGCGCGCTGTTCCCCCGCCTCGCCATGGGCGCAGAAGAGGTCACCTCGTTCGCGCTGATCGTCTCGAACAACGCGAGCCTGTCGAACCGTCCCGCGCTCCAATACGCGGACGATGACGGTGCGAAGTACTACGCCGTGTTCGCCGGGCTGATGCCGGAACGCAACGTCCTGCTGCTCACCGACTTCGATCGCGACACCGCGAGGATCTTCCCTGAGCTCGCGCCGGTCGCGCAGTCCCCGAGCCGCGCGAACCTCGACGAGGCCGTTCGCCTCGTCGCCGCTCGCGTTCGCGACGTCCAGAGGGGCGGAGGAACGGCGGAGCTCTACTTCGTCTATGCCGGTCACGGCGATGTGGACGAAGGAAGGGGTTTCCTCGAACTGCGCGATTCGCGGCTGAGCTCGGACGATCTGGAGAAGGTCCTCCAGAGCGTTGGCGCGGACACCTCCCACGTCATCCTGGACAGCTGCAATTCGTTCTTCGTCGTCAATCCGCGCGGGCCCGGTGGCCGACGCTTCGCCACGCCGAAAGACGCCGCAGAACGCCTGTCGAAGCGGTTCCCCAACGTGGGCGTCCTCCTCTCCACCAGCGCCGAAGCCGACGTCTACGAGTGGTCCGAGCTCCAGTCGGGGATCTTCAGCCACGCCGTGCGTTCGGGGCTGACGGGCGCGGCGGACGCGAACACCGATGGCCGGGTGACGTACGAGGAGCTGTCCGCCTTCGTCGACATCTCCGCCAGTGAGGTGCGGAATCCCCTGTACCGACCGAAGGTGTACGCGCGCGGTCCCGGCGGGGACGACACCCTGGCGATGGCTCGTCTCGCCGCGCCGGAGCAGACGGTCGTCTTGACCCTGGATGCACCCGAGGCCGTGCGGATCGCCTTGCGCGATGCCGAAGGGCTCCGATGGGTCGACGCGCACAAGGAGGATGGCTCGAGGCTGAGACTGACGATTCCCGTGCCGCTCGCCAGGAGGATGACCGTCGAGGTGATGTCTGGTGTGGGCGACTCCCAACGCGTCCAGGCCCGTTACGCGATGCCCTCCTCGCCGGGGACGTTCAACTTCGCCAGCCTGTCAATGCTCGCAGCCTCCTCCACCTCCGGGCGCGGCGCCGATGACATCTTCCTCATGCTGTTTGCCAGCCCCTTCGGACCGAACGCGATGGCACGGTACCGCGTCGAGAAGGCGGAGGGGCCCGAGCCCGTCTATGGCATTTCGCTGGAGGACTCCCAGCGCATGCACCTGTTGCTGGGACAGCTTTCCGATTTCCAGGCGTCGAATCGGCGCGTGGCCGCGATCGGAATGCTGGCAGTAGGTGCAGGCTCCGCAGCGTGGGGAGGATACCTGTTGCTGGATCGGAACAGGCCGGGAAAGGAGTCCTCCGTCACTGGCTACAGTCTGGGCGCACTTGGGCTCCTGACGGCGGGGGTAGGCACCTGGGCTCTTCTCAGCCCCAGTGAAGCGGAGCTGACGTTCCGGGACTTCGCCATGTCGATGGCCCAGCCCGGGGTGGATCCATCGCAGGTCGTCGCAGCCACGGAGTTGCGGCTCAACGCGCTCCTCGAGGAAGAGCGCAGCTCGCGGATGACGATCCGGCTCGTCAGCGGGATTGGCATGTCCGCGGCCGCAGTGGGCACCGTGGCAATGCTCCTGGATGACGGGCTGAGGGCCAGGCCTCAGGACGAACGGGAGCAGGTCTGGCTGACGACCGGTTACTCTGCGGTGCTCTTCGCCACAACGTTCGCGTACTCCTTCGTCGAAAGCCCGACCGAGCGACTGATCCGGCTGTGGCTCGAGGACCCGGGCATCCAGCAAATCCCGCGCATCTCGGTCGGCGTGATTCCCGGTGGCGGATCCGTTTCGCTCAGTGGCGAGTTCTGACGGGGAGAGCCGGGGCCCGTCGGATCAGAGATTGAACACGAGCGCGTCCGGTCCGCCCGCGCGGAGCGACTGGTACACCCGGTTCGCCTCGCGCAGCAGGTCCTCGCTCGACTGGACCCGCTCGTGCGGAAACGACGCCCCGGCGATCCGGAGGCGCATCTGGACCGGGCCATTCCTCCCGTTCGCCTTCAGGTCGCGTATCAGCCCGCTCAGACGTTCCGCGGTGATCCGGGCGCCGCGCAGGTCGGTCTCCGGCAGGAGCACCACGAACTCGTCGACGTCGAGTCGGAACAGGCGATCCGCGCCGCGCAGTGCGTCCCGAACCCCCCGGGCCATCTGGGCCACGAACGTGTCGCAGTTCTCGCGCCCGAGCTCGTACCGGAGGCCCTGGTAGTCGTCGAGCGCCAGCAGCAGCGCTGCGACGGGCCGGCCGTAGCGACGGGAGCGCGCCAGCTCCGCGTCCAGGCTGGCCTTGAGCTGGGCGTAGGTTCCCGCGCCGGTGACGGGGTCGACGGCCCGGAGCTGGGCGAGCTGATCCTCCGCCGCGGTGAGCTTCCGGCGGTACTCCCGGACGAGGATGGCGGAGTTGATGCGCGTCTGCAGCTCGATCAGCTTGAACGGCTTGGTGACGTAGTCGTCCGCGCCCAGCTCCATCCCGCGGATCTTCCCGTCCATGTCGCCGATCGCGGTGAGGACGATCACCGGCAGCTCCTTCGTCCGATCGCCCTCGCGCAGCTCCTTCAGGACCGCGAAGCCGTCCTTGCGCGGCATCATCAGGTCCAGCAGCACGAGATCCGGGAGGTCGCGATCGATCTTCTCCACCGCCTCGGCGCCGTCGCAGGCCACGTCGACGCGGTACCCGGTCTGCTCGCACAGATCGCGGAGGAGGTTCCGGGTGTGCTCGTCGTCGTCGATGACCAGGATCCGGCGCGCTGCTGCATCCGCTCTCATTCGAAGCCTCCACGCGCCCGGCTCTCGAAGCGCGTGTACTCGGGGATGAAGATCATGTCGACGCTGCCAATCGGGCCGTTACGCTGCTTTGCGACGATCAGCTCGACCTCCATCGGGCGGCGTCCGCCGCCGTCTCCCTCGCCACCTTCGCCCTCGCTGTCCTTCACCTCGCGGTGGATGAACATGACCACGTCGGCATCCTGCTCGATGGAGCCGGACTCACGGAGGTCGGAGAGCATCGGCTTGCCGTCCTTGCGCTCCTCGACCTTACGGCTGAGCTGACTGAGCGCGATGATCGGGATATCCAGCTCCTTGGAGAGCTGCTTCAGGCTTCGGCTGATTTCGCCGATCTCGAGCTGCCGGCTCTCCGCGCCCTTGGAGTGCATGAGCTGGAGGTAGTCGATGATGAGCAACCCGAGGCTCGGATCCTTCTGCTTGAGCCGTCGGGCCTTCGCTCGCAGGTCGAAGGGAGAGAGGGCGCCGGTGTCGTCGATGTAGAGCGGCGCTTCGTAGAGGGCGCCCGCGACCTCCTGGAAGCGCTCCTCGTCCGCGTTGGTGAGCTTCCCACCACCGCGCAGCTTCTTCATGTCGACCCGGGCCGCCGACGCGAGCAGACGCATCAGCAGCTGCTCCGCGGGCATTTCGAGCGAGAAGATCCCCGCCGCGCGCTTCTCCTTCATCGCCACGTGCGTGGCGATGTTCATGGCGAAGGACGTCTTTCCGACGCCGGGGCGGGCCGCGAGGATCAGGAGCTCGCCGCCGTGCAGTCCGGTGAGCTGCAGGTCGAGGTCCACGTAGCCGGTGGCCAGCCCGGTGACGCCGGTGGTGTTCGCCCTCATCTTGTCGATGAGGTCGAGCGTGTGCTCCATCAGGTCCTTGACCGGGACCAGGCTTCCTTCGCGCTTCTTCTCCGCGAGGTTGAAGATCTTCCGCTCGGACTCATCGAGGAGCTCATCGAGCGTGCCCGCGTCGGAGCCGGCGAGCTTCTGGATCTCCCGCGCCGCCTGGGCCAGGCGCCGCCGGATCGCCTTGTCCTTGACGATCTTCGCGTACTGCTGGGCGTTCGCCGTGCTCGGCACGACGAGGTCGAGCTGCATCAGGTACTGGGGGCCGCCGACCGCCTGCAGCTTCCCCAGCTGCTTGAGCCGCTCTGCGAGGGTGAGGTGATCGACCCGCTCGTTCGTCTTGTCGAGCTCGAGCATCGCCTCGAAGATCTGCCCGTGCGCGGGATGGGCGAAGTCTTCGTGATCGACCAGCGCTGCCAGATCCGTGAGGACCGAGTTGTCGGTGAGCACCGCGCCGAGGACTGCCTTCTCTGCGGCCAGGTCCTCGTGTCGACCAGACCCTTCTTCTTCGCCACCGATGCGCATCATCTCGGCCTGATTCTAGTCGACAATGAAAAAGGCCGCGCGGCACGGAGCACGCGCGGCCTTGACTACCTACGAATAGAACTACGCCTCCGGCGCGACCTCGACCTTCACCTTCGCGGTGACGTCGTGGTGCAGTCGGATCTCCACCTCGTAGCTGCCCACGGCCTTGATCGGCTCGGGCAGGTGGATGTGGCGGCGGTCGACCTTCTTGCCCTTCGCCGCGAGCGCCTCGGCGATGTCCAGGGTGGTGACCGAGCCGTACAGCTTGTCCTGCTCACCCACCTTGCGGGTGATGGTGACCTGGACGGACTCGAGGCCCTTCGCGGCCTCCTGGGCAACGCCCTTCAGCTTCGCCTGGCGCGCTGTGATGACGGACTTCTCGTGCTCGAGCTGGCGGATGTTGCGCTCGTTCGCGAGCACCGCCATGTGGCGAGGGATCAGGTAATTCCGGCCGAAGCCGTCCTTCACCGTGACGACTTCGCCCGAGCGGCCGAGGTTGGGGATGTCTTCCCGAAGAATGAGCTTCATGTCTCTTCTCCTGGCGTGTGTCTGGGCGATTAGCCCATCACCACGGTGTAGGGGATGAGCGACACGTTCCGGGCGCGCTTGATCGCCACCGCAACCTGACGCTGGTGCTTCGCGCAGTTACCCGAGATCCGGCGCGGAATGATCTTGCCGCGCTCCGTCACGAAGTACTTGAGCGTGTTCTGGTCCTTGAAGTCGACGTGGTCGATCTTGTCCGCGCAGAAGCGGCAGACCTTGCGACGGCCGAAGGCGCCACCACCGCCGGCGCCGCCGCGCCCGCCACGCTTGTCATCGTCCCGACCGGCGTCACGACCACCGTCGCGACCGCCACCCCCGGGACCCCTGCTCTCAAAACCGTCTCTCATGGTGTTCCTCGAATTCGTATGGGTTCAGGATCCGCGACGTTGGGCTCAGCCCTCGTCGCTGGTCTCCTCCAGGGACTCGCCGTGCTCCTCGCGGAAGCCGCCCTCGCGGAAGCCCCCCTCGCGGAAGCCGCCCTCGCGCTCCGGCACCGGGCGCTCCTCGACGTCACCGGCGAGCTTCACGTCCTCGAGCGTCTCCCGGGTGTCGGGATCGACATCGTCGGCGATGCGGGTGGAGAGGTAGCGGGGAACCTCGTCGAGGATCCGCAGGTTGCGCTCGACCTCCGCGACCAGCGCGGAACCACCGAGGTAGTGGGCGTGGACGAAGATCGCCCGGTTCTGCTTCTCGATGGGGTAGGAGAGCTTCTTCTTTCCCCAAACGGAGAAGCGGATCATCTTGCCGCCGTCGCGGTCGACGATGCCGCGGACGCGCTCCTTGATCTTGTCGACGTTCTCGTCGGACAGATCGGGCTTCACGAGAAACAACGTCTCGTACTCGCGAAGGTGCTTCTTCGCCTGTGCTTCGGCCATGGACTTCTCTCCCCCTGGATTGGGAAGCCCCCATTCAAGAACGGGAGCGGGGAAACGGTGGAGTGCAGGCACTCGACCGGGGACGGGGAAACCGCGCGCCCGTCACCCTCGCGCTACGTCCCGTGTAAACACGGGACGCTGTCAAAGAACATCCGGAAAACGGGCCCTTCTAGGGGGGGAGGGGGCAGGTGTCAAGCCGAGGCGCCGGTCAGCGCCGGTTGAACCGGTTCATCGCGGCCTGCAGCCCCTCTCGCGCCCAGCCCTCCGCCATCTCGGCTGCCCGCTCGAGCAGCGGCCCCAGCTCGTTCTGTTCGCCCCCGGAGAAGTTGCCCAGGACGTGGCCGACCACCCGCTCCTTCGCGTTCGGGCCCTCCGGCTTGTCGATGCCAAAGCGGAGCCGGGCGAAGCCGTCGTCGCCGAGTTGCTCGATCAGGCTCCGGATGCCGTTGTGTCCGCCTGCGCCGCCCCCCGCCTTGAACTGCAGACGACCGAAGGGGAGGTCGAGCTCGTCGTAGACCACCAGCACGTCCCCGAGCGCGATCTTGTAGAAGCGGCAGGCCTGGGCGACCGAGCGCCCGGACAGGTTCATGAACGTCTGTGGCTGGATCAGCAGCACCTTCTCGCCGCCCAGCGTCCCCTGGCCGATCCGCGCGTCGAACTTGTCCTGCGTCAAATCGATGCGCGCGCGCCGGCTCAGCTCGTCGACGATCATGAAGCCGACGTTGTGTCGATGGCGCTCGTACTCCCGCCCCGGGTTTCCAAGCCCGCAGATGAGCTTCATCACGACCCTCTAAATGCGAGAGGCCGGCCTCTGGAGCAGTCGACGCTCCAGTGCAGGCCGGCCCCCCGATCCGATGCGGAAGCGGGCTTACTTC